>JACDAG010000842.1 GCA_013695565.1 Bradyrhizobium sp. | reverse complement strand
CCCGATTTGCCCGTGATGCAGTTTCCGGCCTGGGACTGCCAGCCCTATGACCGGGTCTCGCCGCATGGCGGCGTGCTGGCGCAGCGCCTGACCACGCTGGCGCGGCTGTCGCGCCTCACCGGCAGCGACAAGCCGCTGATCGTGCTGACCACGGTCAATGCCATCGTGCAGCGCGTGCCCGCGCGCGAAGTCGTCGCGGCACAAGCATTGTCGGTCACGCCTGGCCATGTCGTGCCGATGGACTCCATCGTCGCCTGGCTCGAGCATAATGGCTACAACCGCTCCTCGACCGTGCGCGAGCCCGGCGAATACGCCGTGCGCGGTGGCATCCTCGACCTGTTTCCGGCCGGACTGGACCAGCCGGTGCGGTTCGATTTCTTCGGCGACAGCCTGGAATCGATCCGCACCTTCGATGCCGAAACCCAGCGCACGCTGCTCGACATGCGCGCGCTCGATCTGGTTCCGGTCTCGGAATTCCAGTTGGTCACCGAAACCATCCGCCGCTTTCGCATGGGCTATGTCGCGACCTTCGGCGCGCCGCAGCGCGACGATCTGCTGTATGAGGCCGTCAGCGAAGGCCGCCGTCATCCCGGCATGGAACACTGGCTGCCGCTGTTCGGGGAGAGGATGGACACGCTGTTCGATTATCTCGACGGCGCGCCGGTCGCGATCGAACCGCAGGGCGAGGATTCCGCGCGCGAGCGCTTCAAGCAGATTGCAGACTATTACGACGCGCGGCGCGAGGCGATGGAACATCCCGGCGGCGGCGCGATCTACAAGCCGCTGCCGCCCGACCGGCTCTATCTGAGCGAGGCGGAGTGGACGACGCGATTGGAAGAAGCTGCGCTGGCGCGGCTGACGCCGTTCGCGGTACCCGACGGCAGCGCCGACGTGTTCGACGCCGGCGCGCGGCAGGGCCGCAGTTTCGCGCCCGAGCGTGCCGATACGGCGATCAACGTGTTCGAAGCCGTGGTAGCCCACGTGCTGGCCTTGCAGGCGCAGCGCAAGAAAGTCGTGGTCACGCTGTGGAGCGAGGGTTCGCGCGACCGCATGGGGAGCATGCTGCGCGACCACAAGCTCAACAACCTCACCAGCGTCAACGCTTGGCGGACGGTGCAGGCCACCCCGCGCAACGAGGCCATGCTGGCGGTGGTCGGCATGGAATCCGGTTTCGAGACCGACGACGTCGCCGTCATCAGCGAACAGGACATCCTCGGCGACCGACTGGTACGGCCGCGCAAATCGAGCCGAAAACTCGACAATTTCATCTCGGAAGTCACGAGTCTGGCCGCCGGCGATCTCGTCGTGCATGTCGAGCACGGCATCGGTCGCTTCATCGGGTTGCAGACGCTGGAAGTCTCCGGCGCGCCGCATGACTGCCTCGAGCTGCATTACGCCGCCGAAACCAAGCTGTTCCTGCCGGTCGAGAACATCGAACTGCTGTCGCGCTACGGCTCCGACCACGCCAATGTCGAGCTCGATCGGTTGGGCGGTGGTGGCTGGCAGGCGCGCAAGGCCAAGCTCAAGAACCGTATCCGCGAGATCGCAGGCGAATTGATCAAGATCGCGGCCGAGCGGCATCTGCATGAAGCGCCGAAAATGCCGGTGCAGCCGCATGTCTATGACGAGTTCTGCGCGCGGTTTCCTTATGAGGAGACCGAGGACCAGCTTGGCGCCATCACCTCCACGCTGAAGGACCTCGAAAGCGGCCGGCCGATGGACCGTCTGATCTGCGGCGATGTCGGCTTCGGCAAGACCGAAGTGGCGTTGCGCGCCGCCTTTGCAGTGGCGCTTGAGGGCAAGCAGGTGGCCGTCGTGGTGCCGACCACGCTATTGGCGCGCCAGCACAACAAGACCTTTACCGAACGGTTCCGAGGTTTCCCCGTCAATGTGGCGCAGGCCTCGCGGTTGGTGGCGCCGAAGGAAATGACGCAGGTCAAGAAGGGCCTTTCCGACGGCAATGTCGACATCGTGGTCGGCACCCATGCGCTGCTAGGCAAGGCGATCAGGTTCCGGGATCTCGGCCTTCTGATCGTCGACGAGGAGCAGCATTTCGGCGTCAGCCACAAGGAACGGCTGAAGCAATTGCGCGCCCAAGTGCACGTGCTGACGCTGAGCGCGACGCCGATCCCGCGCAC
>JACDAG010000832.1 GCA_013695565.1 Bradyrhizobium sp. | reverse complement strand
TTCTTCACGTGTCGGGCATGTTGGTGTAGGGCGCCATCACCACGAGCTTGGTCTTCAGGCCGCCCCAGAAATCCTCCGACTTCCAGGTGCCGTCGAGTTCGGCCTTGACGCGTTCGATATAGTACGGCCCCCAATTGTTCATGGTCGAGGTCAGCTGCGCCTTCGGTCCGAACTTGATCATTTCGGAATCCTGGCCGAACGCCAGCTTGCCGCGCTCGGCGGCGACCTGCATCGCGGCCGGTGAATCCGTGTGCTGCATGATGACGTCGGCGCCCTGATCAATCAGCGCCTTGGCGGCGTCGGCTTCCTTGCCGGGATCGAACCAGGTGTTGGCCCAGATGATCTTGACCTTGATGTTGGGGTTGATGGTCTGTGCGCCGAGCATGGTGGCGTTGATGCCGGAGACCACTTCCGGAATCGGGAACGAGCCGATATAGCCGAGCACCCCCGACTTCGACATCTTGGCGGCGATGATGCCCTGGATGTAGCGGCCCTCATAGAACCGGCCCGAATAGGTCGCCAAATTCTTGTCGCGCTTGTAGCCGGTGGCGTGCTCGAAATGCACGTTCGGATATTTCTTGGCGACCTTCAGCGTCGGCTCCATGTAGCCGAACGAGGTCGTGAAGATCAGCTTGTTGCCGGCGCGCGCCAATTGCTCGATCGAGCGTTCGGAGTCTGGGCCTTCGCTGACATTCTCGAGGAAAGTAGTTTCGACCTTGTCGCCGAATGCCTTGACCATCTCGAGGCGGCCGAGGTCGTGCTGGTAGGTCCAGCCGAGATCGCCGACCGGGCCGAGATAGATGAAGCCGATCTTGAGCTTGTCGGCGGCGGAAGCACTGAGGAGGCCTGCGCCGGTCGCGAGCATCGCTGCGGCCGCTGCGACGAGAATCTTTCTCATGGAGTTCTCCGTTTTACTGACGGGTGGACGATCTCTCCCGATGCGCGGCGCCCCGTCGCGCGCTTCGGGCGTGTTTAGCGGTCGGGCACGAACACGGTCCCCAACGCCGCAGGCGCGGTCGAGCCGCCGGTTCGTGCACGTGAAATCAGGACAAGGACGATGACGGTGGCGAGATAAGGCAATGCCGACATCAGTTGCGAGGGCACGCCAATGCCCCAGCCTTGCGCGTGAAGCTGCAGGATCGTCACCGCGCCGAACAGATAGGCGCCGATCACCAGCCGCCCCGGCAGCCAGGAGGCGAACACTACCAGCGCCAGCGCGATCCATCCGCGCCCGGCGGTCATGCCCGGGATGAAGAACGGCGTGTAGGCGAGCGGTAGATAGGCGCCGGCCAAACCAGCACAGCCGCCGCCGAACATCACCGCGTACATCCTGATCCTGAGCACGGGATAGCCGAGCGCATGCGCGGAAGCGTGGTTGTCGCCGGCGGCGCGCAGGATCAGCCCGGCCCGTGTCCGGTAGAGGAAGAACCAGACGCCGATAACCAACGCCAACGAGAAATAGACGAAGGCGTCCTCGCCGAACAGAATACGCCCGACCAGCGGGATATCGGTGAGGCCGGGAATGTAGAGATGCGGCGCCAGCGAAATCTTTTCGCCGACGAAGCGGGAGCCGATCAGGCCGGACAGGCCGATGCCCAAAATCGTCAACGCGAGACCGGTCGCGACCTGGTTGACGGCCAGCCCCAGCGTCATCAGCGCGAAGATCAGTGACATCAGCACGCCGGCGCCGATGCCGCACAATGCGCCAATAATGACCGAACCGGACAGCCAGGCGCCGCCAAAGCCGCAGGCCGCGCCCACGATCATCATGCCTTCGACGCCGAGGTTGAGCACGCCGGCGCGTTCAGTCACGAGTTCGCCGGTGGCAGCCAGCAGCAGCGGCGTGGATGCCGCGAGCACCGCAAGGATGATGGCCTCAAGCAGCCCCACTGGACACCTTTGGTGACGCGAAAATGAGCTTGAACCGGTAGAGGATGAGGGAATCGCAGGCGAGCACGAAGAACAGCAGAATGCCCTGGAACACCTTGGTGACGTCCAACGGGATTTTCATTGCGATCTGCGCCTGCTCGCCGCCGATGAAGGTGAGTGCAAGGAAAAGTCCTGCAATTAATATTCCAACCGGGTTCAGCCGTCCGAGAAACGCGACGATGATCGCGGTGAAACCATAGCCGGGCGAGATGCCGGGCTGCAGATGCCCGACCGGACCGGCGACCTCGATGATCCCGGCGAGGCCGGCCAACGCGCCCGATATCGCGAAGGTCAGGAGGATCAGCTGGTTGGAATTGAAGCCGCCGAAGCGCGCGGCGCGGGGCGCAGCGCCGACGACGCGGATTTCAAACCCCTTAATGGTCCGGCCGAGCAGCACCGCGCCCGCCGCGACCACGACCAGCGCAATGACGAAGCCAAGGTGCAGCCGGCCGCCCTCGATCAGGATAGGCACGGTCGCCACGGGATCAAACTCGGCGGTGGTCGGGAAATTGAAACCCTTGGGATCGCGCCAGGGACCGCGCACGAGATAGTCGAGCAGGAGATCGGCGACATAGACCAGCATCAGGCTGGTGAGGATTTCGCTGGCGCCGAACCGGACCTTGCAGATTGCCGGGATCAGCGCATAGAGCGCGCCGCCAGCAGCCGCCAGCACCATCATGGCCGGCAGCACCCAGGGGCCGGCATCGGTGCCCTGCGTCTTGACCGCAAGCCAGCTGCCGGCGACGGCGCCGATCAAAAACTGGCCTTCGGCGCCGATGTTCCAGGCATTGGCGAGGTAGCACAGCGACAGGCCGATCGCGATCATCACCAAGGGTGCTGCCTTCACGGCGATCTCCTGCAGCGAATAGCTGTCGACGAGGGGATCGATGAAGTAGACGCCGAGCGCGGTGATGGGATTTTTGCCGAGCATCGCAAACAGGATGCTCATGGTCACCAGCGTCAGGCCGATCGCGATCAGCGGCGACACCAGCGCGATCGTGTTGGAGCGTTCGGCGCGCTTTTCAAGCACCAGCTGCATGCGCCGTTTCCTTACTGTCCAAGGTGCTGCCGCCCATCAACAGGCCGAGCTTTTCGCGGCTGGCGTCACTGGTCGCCATCGGCTCCGACAGATGGCCGTGGAACATCACGGCGATGCGGTCGGTGATTTCGGCGAGCTCGTCGAGGTCCTGGCTCGTGACCAATACCGCGGCTCCAGAGGCTGCGAGATCGAGCAGGGCCTGGCGGATCACGGCGGCCGCACCGGCGTCGACGCCCCAGGTCGGCTGGTTCACCACCAGCACGGCCGGGTTGCGCAGGATTTCGCGGCCGACGATAAATTTCTGCAGATTGCCGCCGGAGAGGCTGGCCGCTTCCGGATCGCGCTTGGCCTTGCGCACGTCAAAGGCTTCGGTGGCGCGGTCGACGGTCTTCAAGGTCGCCGCGGTGTTGACGAAACCGTGCTGGACCATGCCACTGGCCGCGTGACCGGTCAGCAGCGCGTTCTCGGACAATTTCATCCGCGGCGCGGTGCCGTGGCCAAGCCGTTCCTCGGGCACGAAGGCCGCGCCAAGCTTGCGGCGTTGGGTGATCGAAAGGTGCCCCGCAGCCTGCCCGTCGATCACGACCGTGCCGGGGTCCTGTGCCAGCCGTTCCCCCGACAGCGCCGCGAAAAGCTCGTCCTGACCGTTGCCGGCGACACCGGCGATGCCCAGGATTTCACCACCCTTGAGTTCGAAAGAGATGTGCTGAAGCCGTACGCCGTGGGGATCGTCGGGTGCGAGGTTTAGGTCGCTCACGAC
>JACDAG010000811.1 GCA_013695565.1 Bradyrhizobium sp. | reverse complement strand
CCTTGCGGAAGCCGCCGCCAATCTGTTCGGCTATCTCCGCGCGCTCGACACCAAAGCGGCGCAAACCATCGCCGTGATGCCCATTCCCAACGATGGATTGGGCGAAGCCATCAACGACCGGCTCCGTCGCGCTGCGGTCGGGCGCGAGTGACTCGGAGGGGAGTGAAAGACAAGAGATGAATATCGTCCAGCCTGCCGCGCCGCCGCTGCCCCCGGACTTGATCGCGAAATTTCGCGCGATCGTCGGCGACAAATATGCCGTGACGGACGCTGCCGATATCGCGCCCTACGTCACCGAGGAGCGCGATCTGTTCCATGGCAAGTCTCCCCTCGTTCTGCGGCCGGGAACGACGGCGGAAGTCGCGGAGATCTGCAAGCTCGCCACCGCGCACAAAATCGCGCTGGTGCCGCAGGGCGGCAATACCGGGCTGGTCGGCGGCCAGACGCCGCATAATGGCGAAGTCGTCGTCTCATTGCGGCGGCTCGACAAGATTCGCGAGGTCGATGCCGCGTCCAACACCATGACCTGCGAGGCCGGCGTGGTGCTGCAGATCGCGCAAGCGCGCGCCCGCGACGTCGACCGGTTGTTTCCGTTGTCGCTCGGCGCGGAAGGAAGCTGCACCATCGGCGGCAATCTCTCCACCAATGCCGGCGGCACCACGGCGCTGGCCTATGGCGTGGCGCGCGAGATGGCGCTGGGCCTCGAGGTCGTGCTGGCTGACGGCCGCATTCTCCACGGCCTGTCGAAGCTGAAAAAGGACAACACCGGCTACGATCTGCGCAATCTCTTCATCGGCGCCGAAGGCACGCTCGGGATCATCACCGCGGCGACGCTCAAACTGTTCCCAAATCCACGCGCGATCGAGACCGCCTATGTCGGCCTGAAATCGCCGGCTCAGGCGCTGAAATTGCTGTCGATCTCGCAGAACGAGGCCGCCGGCAGCCTGACCAGTTTTGAGTTACTGGCCGACATCGCCGTGGACTTCAGCATCCGCCACGGCATCGACATCCGCGATCCCTTGGAAAGCAAGCACCCCTGGTACGTGCTGATGGAGCTGTCATCGTCGCGCGATGACGCCCGCGACACGCTGGAAGCGATCCTGGCCAAGGGCATGGAAGAAGGCATCGTCGATGACGCCGTGATCGCGGCCAATCTCAGCCAGCGCAGCGCGTTCTGGAAGCTGCGCGACGAAATGTCGGCGGCGCAGAAGTCCGAAGGCGGCTCGATCAAGCACGACATCTCCGTGCCGGTCGCCGCCGTGCCCGACTTCATCGAAGAAGCCAACGCAGCCGTGGTGAAGCTGATCCCGGGCTCGCGGCCGGTGCCGTTCGGTCATCTCGGCGACGGCAATATCCACTACAATGTCAGCCAGCCGGTCGGCGGCAGGCCTGAAGACTTCCTGGCACGCTGGCACGAGGTCAATGAAGTGGTGTTCGCGATCGTGCTGCGGATGGGCGGATCGATTTCCGCCGAGCACGGCATCGGCGTACTCAAGCGCGACGAACTGCCCGGCGTGAAAGACAAGGTTGCGATCGAACTGATGCGCGGCATCAAGGCGATGCTTGACCCTCTTGGCATCATGAACCCCGGCAAGGTGCTGTGAACGCGTCAGCACCAAAACCGCTTCCGCTACTGGACATCGCACCGATTGCGGATAGCGACATTCCCGGTGTCATCGCGCTGTGGCAGGCCTGCGGGTTGACGCGGCCGTGGAACGATCCGGCATCCGACATCGCGCTGGCACGGCGCGAGTCGAATTCGACGGTGCTGATCGGCCGCGAAGGCGGCGCCATCGTGGCAACGGCGATGGTCGGCCATGACGGCCATCGCGGCTGGGTCTATTACGTCGCCACCGATCCGGACCGTCGCAGCCGCGGCTATGGCTGCGTCATCATGAACGCGGCCGAGGATTGGCTGCGTGCCGCCGGCCTCGCCAAAGTGCAATTGATGGTCCGCCGCGAGAACGCAAAAGCGGGCGCATTCTACCAATCGATCGGCTATGCCGAAGCGCCGACGATCGTTTTCGCCAAATGGCTCGACGGCCGCGAGCCTACGCCTTGATGCGAACCGGCCCTCACTTCGTCTAACGCCATGCAGGGCATTCAGCCATGACCATCTCCGACCGCGTCCGCGTCAAGGACATCAAGATTCTCTCCGATGCCCGCTACGTGTTGAAGAACATCACCTTCGACTACCGCCGCGGCAACGGCGAATGGCAGACGCAAACCCGCGAAGTCTATGACCGCGGCAATGCCGCAACGTTGCTGCCGTATAACCTTGCCTTGCGGACCGTGGTGCTGGTGCGCCAGTTCCGCCTTCCGGCCTACGTCAACGGCCATGACGATCTGATCATCGAGGCTGCCGCCGGCATGCTCGACAATGCGTCGCCGGAGGAAAGAATCCGCGCCGAGGTCGAGGAGGAAGCCGGCTATCGCCTCCACGACGTCAGAAAGGTATTCGAAGCCTTCATGAGCCCCGGCGCGGTGACGGAGAAAATCCACTGCTTCGTCGCCGAATATGATCCTTCGATGCGGATCAACGACGGCGGCGGCCTCGCCGACGAAGGCGAGGATATCGAGGTGCTGGAA
>JACDAG010000809.1 GCA_013695565.1 Bradyrhizobium sp. | reverse complement strand
AATTGGGAACGTACTTGGTGTATGTGTATTTCATTCCGACCAGCCGCGCTTCCCGACACGCGTCACTTCCAGAGACAGCCCACTCTCCGGCGACTATCAGTTGTAATATTTCTTCTTCCGACCGCGTCCGCCACCGCCGTCGTTCTCGTCGTCATCATCGGGCGTCAGCACCGCGCGAGGCGGTTGTGGCGGCTGCGGACGACGAACCGGTTCGGCGCCGTGGTAGCCGCGGACCTCGCTCCGGCTGATCTTCTTCTGTGAATACAGGCCTTCGAGCAGGAAGTCGATCGCGGCGGCGATCGCCGGGACCGATGCTTGCCGATCGATGCCGGCGCGCGACGTCGCGAGATCGACGAGCCCCTGCACGGCCGACGCGTCCTTGACGAGGGTCGCGGCGTCCGTGGTATCCGAGAGGCTCAGCGATCCGCCGAGGTCGAACCACTCGATGATCGCTTTCGCATCCGCGTCGGCGAAGTAGGCATCGAACACATTAGAGACCGACGCGCGCACCAGGTCGCGGCCGACCTGGTCGGCGCCCTTCAGCTCGCCCTCATATTCGAGCTCGAACTTGCCGGTCATCGAGGGCAGCGCCGCATACACATCGGTGACGCGCGGCACCACCGGCGACTCGCCGTTGGCGAGCGCGCGGCGCTCGGCGTTCGAGATCACGGTTTCGAGCACGCTGATCGGCAGGCGCTGGCTGACGCCGGAGCGCTTGTCGATCTTGCGCTCGGTGCGCGCCTGGAACGCGATCTCCTCGACCACCTCGCGCACATATTGCGGCACCTCGATCGCGGGGCCGCGCGACACCCACGCTTCCTGTCCGGTGATGGTCAGCGCGTCCGCGCGGCTGTTCATGTAGTGCGTGCGAATTTCCGCGCCGATGCGATCCTTGAGCGGCGTGATGATCTTGCCGCGCGCGGTGTAGTCCTCCGGGTTGGCGGTGAACGCGATCAGCACGTCGAGCGGCAGGCGGACCGGGTAGCCCTTAATCTGCACGTCGCCTTCCTGCAGGATGTTGAACAGGCCGACCTGGATCTTGCCGGCGAGATCGGGCAGCTCGTTGATCGCGAAGATGCCGCGGTTGGCGCGCGGCAACAGCCCGAAGTGCATCGACAGTTCGCTGCCGAGTTGCAATCCGCCCTTGGCCGCCTTGATCGGATCGATGTCGCCGATCATGTCGGCGATCGTCACGTCCGGCGTCGCCAGCTTCTCGACGTAACGCGACTCGCGCGGCAGCCAGCGAATTGGCATCTGATCGCCTTCGGCCTTGACGCGGTTCTGGCCGAACGCTGACAGCGGCGCGATCGGGTCGTCGTTGATCTCGCTCTCAGGGATCACCGGCAGCCAGGTATCGAGGAGCGTGGTCAGCGCGCGCAGGATGCGGGTCTTCGCCTGGCCGCGCAGGCCGAGCAGGATGAAATGGTGGCGCGCCAGCACCGCATTGACGAGCTGGGGGATCACCGTATCGTCATAGCCGATGATGCCGGGGAAGAGCGTGTCTTTCCGCCGCAGGCGCTCCGAGAGGTTCTGGCGTACCTCGTCGCGCACCGGGCGGCGGCGAATCTCGCCGCGAGCGATCGCGGCTTTCAATTGTCCGAGGGTTTCAATACGTGGCGAGGACGACATATTCCTATTATGACTCCTCGGCCGCTCTCCGCGTTTCAGTTCGCGGTCGGGCAGGACGACCAGCGGACCTAGCGGATTAACATTGAGCGTGCCTGCGCGCCTGCCAGCCGTCTTCCAAAGCGATCGCCCGCTGGTCTTCGCTCACCGCGGCGGCGCGAAGTTGGCGCCGGAGAACACCATGCCGGCGCTCGATAACGGCGTGATGCTCGGCGCCGACGGCCTCGAGATCGACGTGCAACTCTCCGCCGATGGCATTCCCGTCGTGATTCACGACAGCACGCTCGAGCGCACGACCGATCGTACCGGGCCCGTCAAGTCCCTGACCGCCGCCGAGCTTGCCCGCGCGGATGCTGGGTTCCGCTTCGAACTCGACAGAGATCATCCGTTCCGCGGCCGGGGGATTGGCGTGCCGTTGCTCGCCGATGTTCTCGCGAAGCATTCGACGACGCGCGTCATCATCGAAATGAAGGGAGGCCAGCCGGAGCTGGCACGCGCGGTGGCGAAGTCGATTCGCAAGGCCGCCGCGATCGATCGCATCTGCGTCGGATCGTTCTATCAAGGCTCGGTCGATGCGATCCGCGCAGAATATCCAGA
>JACDAG010000808.1 GCA_013695565.1 Bradyrhizobium sp. | reverse complement strand
GGCTCGATCGGCGAACTGAAATGGGACAGCGGCAGCGGCACCTATTTCGGCGTCGATCCCAAACTGGACATGGTCTACCTCCTGATGGAGCAGACCCAACTGGAGCGCTCCCGCATCACGCCTGCGTTCAAGGCGCTGGTTTATGACGCGTTTGAGAAGTGAAGGGCGCGTGCTGTTAAATCCGCGATGTCCGCTTATCCTAGCAGCGGACATCGCATAAGGTCCGAAAAGTGCCAAAACCCGAAGTCAGCGCCCCGCTACTCGATCACCTCGTCGGCGAGCGCCAGCAAGGTCGGTGGCACGGTGATGCCGAGCGCATTCGCGGTTTTCTGATTGATCACCAGTGTGAATTTGCTCGCTTGCTCGATCGGAAGATCGCGTGGTTTGGCGCCGTTTAGGATTTTACCGGCATATATGCCCGCATGAAGCACACCGTCGAGGATGTCGGTTGCGTATGAAATTAGAAGCCCCTCGCGTCCCCAATCCGGTATTGTACCAACGCTGGGCTTACGAGACGCTTTGACGGAATTAATAACGCGAGCGAGATGGGCGAACAACATCGGCTCGGTCGAAATGTAGAATGCGCTCACGTCATCGCGAAGTGCCGTCGCAAAGGCGCTTTCCAGATCGTCGATGGTATTGAGATCGTAGTGAATGACTTCAAAATTTAGCTGAGCGGATATTTTTTTAAGTGCTTCCTTCTCCTGCTTTGCCAGCACCCGATTGGCGGGCGCTATCGTGCCAAGTCGCGTTAAACCAGGAACAAGTTCCTTGAGAAGCCCGATACGCTTCTGGGCTATGGTCTCTTCGCCACCAACCGCGTTCATGAGGTTCCCGGTGATCATCCCACCCGGATGGGTATAGCTTCGGACGAGGCCTAGCCCGACTAGGTCGGCAGCAATGGCCGTAAAAACTATCGGCATCTCTGGAAAGGCTCGATGAAACTCGACTATCCCATTGATAGCGCCTACTGCGACAATGACCCTCGCGTTGAGCGCACCTAATTCCTTCCAAAGCTCGGGATAGCGATCAAGATTTCCTTCGGCAAACCGCACGGCAAGGGAATAGTTCGTCCCCTCGACAAAACCTGCTTCCTGCAGGCCCTTGCGCAGTGCTGTAACTCTATCCTTGGCAAACGTGCTCTCCGATTTTAACGGCAGCAAAAACCCGACCACTGGCAAACCGACCTTGGTCTGGGCATATCCCGCTCGCGGAATATTCAACGCGGCCGCACCAATCAGCCTGATGAAATTCCGTCTTTGCATATTTGCGCCCCAAGGATCAGAACGCCAGTCTAGCCGCAAACGCGCTCACGGGAAGGGCCAATAGTGCCCAAGCTTGGACTTGCCTGACGTCCGTTCGGGGGTCATAACCGGACTCATGCAATGCAGTAAGGGGGATCGTCATTCGATCACCTCGTCGGCGCGGGCGAGCAGCGTCGCGGGAATGTCAAGGCCGAGCGCTCTGGCAACCTTCATGTTGATCACCAATTCAAACTCGGTCGGCTGCTCTACCGGCAGATCGGCAGGTTTCGATCCTTTCAAAATGCGATCAACATATGAAGACGCGCGACGATAATGACGGCAATAATTCAGTCCGTAGGACATTAAGCCACCAGCCTCGACAAAGTCACTTACTTGATAAATCCCCAATAGCCGTTTCCGCGTAACAAACTCTGTAATCTGTTCCTTGTTTTTTATAGTCACGCCATCCACCAACGTAATGACGGCATGGCAACCTGTTTCAACGGCAATAGGGAGCGCTCGATCGAGATCACCCGTAGATTTTGCTTCCATTGATACGAGCTCGACTCGGAGCATTTCCGCTGCGGCGCGCAACTCTCGAACTTCAAGCAATTTTCCCGCGTTTGTCGGATCAAATAAAACTCCAACCCTTGAGGTCTTTGGCGCAACGATGGAAATTAGTTCGAGTAGTTTCGCGGTCGTCGCCGGAAGAAAGTTAGATACGCCTGTCATATTTCCGTCCGGGCGTGCGAGGCTTTTTACAACTCCACTCGCAACGGGATCGCTAACCGAGATGAAAACAACAGGTATCTTGTCCGTTGCGGCTTTTGCGGCCAAAGTTGCAGGCGTACTGGGAGTGACGATGAGCTCCGGCTGGAGGTTGATGAGATCGCGGGTGGCATCAGCAAAGCTCTGGGAGGAGCCATCTGTGCCTTTGTAGATAATATTAATGTTCCTTCCTTCGATCCACCCGAGGTCGCGTAGTCCGGCGTTGAAGCAATTGAAGGGGGATTTGGGAGCGGGCTGCCGGAGTCCCCCCACGTAGCCAATTTGGCGCATGCTCGTTCCCGATGGCTGAGCATAGGTTACGAACGGCCAAGCGGCGGCTCCCCCAACAGCTGCCATAAACTCCCGCCGTCTCATGTAGACCCCAACACCTAAGACGATGAATAGTACAGGCCAGAATATGCTCTTTGAAAGGGAAAGGTTGCGCTTTGTGCGAGTTGTCCATGACAGGCCGATGTCTCAGTTGGGTCGGGTGCCTGTCCCCGTAGGCGCCAACCGTTTGATAACCCCGGCTTGCTAGGCTTCAGCCTTCACGAGGCTTCGCAAGCAAGTGGGCCATGGCTGAAAAAAGCACAATCCCCGTCATCTATGTGGCGTATAAAGATGGGTCCCGCGAGCGGGACTACCAAGCCGAGATCGAGGCGTGGCTCCCGTCGCAGCCCCAGGGTACGTGGCTCATGTTCCTGAAGAACATGATCTGGGACGGGATGGAGAGGCTGGTGCACCGCCTGATGGAGGATCCGGACTGCGACATCGCCATCGTCGCTTGCATCGCAGAAGCAATCCGGGTGAGGGGGACTATCCGAGCATTCGGTATTCGCGGAGAGAGCCCCTCACCCCAACCCTCTCCCCGCGAAGAGCGGGGCGAGGGAGATCTCCGAGCGCATCACGCGCTACGCCGCCTTCGCCGCGCTTTTCTCCGCTTCGATCCGTCGCGCCAGCACCCAGCGGAAATAGGTCAGCGCCGCATCGGCGCCGATCGCCAGCAGCTGGGTGTTCGGATCGGCGTCGAACACCCTCTGCTGCGCCTCGATGATCGCCAGATCCTCGTTGAAGGCTTCTTCGAGGCTGTGCCGCAGCGACAGCGCGATGTTCGGATTGTCGAGGTCGAAATCGTGCAGATAGTTCCAGAAGAAATGCGTCGAGCTTCGGGTCTCCGGCGTCATGAACTGGGCATTGCGGAATTGCCGCGTTCCCGGCACGGCAACGCCTTTCTCCGCGCCCTTGCCGGCGGGCGCAAACATGCTGTCGAGCAGGAAGATGCCAGGGACCAGCATGCGGCCGATATTGCGGCGGTCGACCTTGTCAGCCTTGTTGGAGATCACCTTGCAGAGATAGGGCGGCGGATCGGCGCTCATGTGCCAGCGCTCGACGCAGAAACCATCATCGAGCTTTTCGATCGCGACCGGCTTGGTCTTGTAGGCGTATTCCTCGGAGCCGCCGAGCGTATGGGTGTGCACGAAGGCGAGATGCGCGAAATCGCTGAGATTGTCGACGATCAGCAGCCAATTGGCCTTGTAGTGCATATAGCCCGGCAACCCGCGCCATGTGGGCTCGGCGAGCGGCGGATAATCCACGATCAGATCGGGATCGGCCTTCTCGATGTCGCCCATCCAGATCCAGATCAGATTGTAGCGCTCGACCACGGGATAGCTGCGCACGCCGAGTTTCGGCGGGATCACATCCTGGCCGGGAATCTGGATGCACTTGCCGGAAGGATCGAACTTCATGCCGTGATACATGCAGCGGATATCGTCGCCTTCGATCCGGCCCATCGAAAGCGGCGCGGCACGGTGGCAACAGCGGTCGTCGAGCGCGACCACCTTGCCGCTCTCGCCGCGATACATCACGACCGGCCGTTCCAGGATGGTGCGGGCGAGTTTCCTGCCGTCTATCAGCTCGTGATTCCAGGCCGCGACGTACCAGGAATTGCGAAGAAAAATTCCGTCATCGGTCATGACATTTCTCCCTGTGGCGTGAAGCGCTTTTCTTTTTGGTTTGTGTCATCTTCTATGGCATCGGCGCGGGTGCGGGTATCCGGATTGTCTGGACACACCGTACCGGCCCATGGACAATGGGATGGATTGGCGCGATTGGGAGCTGTTTTGCGAGGTCGTGCAGCATGGCGGCTTTAGCGCAGCCGCGCGCGTGCTCGGCCACCCCAAATCGAGCCTCAGTGCTGCGGTGCAGCGGCTGGAAAATAACCTCGGGCTGCGGCTGATCGAGCGCACCACGCGGCATTTGCGCCTCACCGACGCCGGCGAAACCATCTATGCGCGGGTAAAACCGCTGTTCATCGCGCTGCACGATACGCATGGCGAGGCGCTGGCGATGAGCAGCACCATCGCCGGCACGTTGCGCATCAAGTCGCCTTACGAGTTCGGCGCCAACCATGCCGGCCCGATCGCATGCGAGTTGATGGACCGTTATCCGGATCTGGTGATCCGGATCGATGTCGAGCACGAGCTCGTCAACCCCGTGGTCGAGAATTACGACATCGTGTTCGCGATGCTGGAGGCTCCGCTTCCCGCGACCGGGATCGTCATCAAACGGGTTTCGTCGCTCGAGCGCGGATTATACGCAGCGCCTTCGCTGCTGGAGAAGTTCGGCGAACCCCGTAACCTGGAAGACCTCGCCAGATTGCCGGTTCTCACGGGCCCCAATGATGCGCCGTGGGCGATCACCACGCCGGCCGAGGTCACCTGTCATCTCGACGTCCAGAAGGCGCGGTTGGTCAGTTCGAATGCCGACATCAGGTTGCAGGCGGCACTGGCCGGGCACGGCGTGTTGCGGGTGACCGCGAGCTTTACCAACGCGGCGATTGAGGCCGGGTCGTTGCGGCGGCTGCTGCCGGACCATATCTGCGAGCCCCTCAACGTGCATGCGCTGCTGCCCGCCCGGCAATTCGTTCCGGCGAAAGTGCGCTGCTTCCTCGATGCACTGGAAGCCCACGGCCGCGGCGGCCCGGAGGTCGGGCGATAGCATTGGCCGATTTTTGGGATACGCGGCAATTTGCGGATGCTCCCGTGACAAGAACGCAGTAGCCGACCGCGCCCCGGCGCGCTAAGTAGGCCCGCCACTTAAAAATCGGGAGAACAACATGTCAGTCCAGCGTTTCGAAACCGGCCCGCGCATGAGCCAGGTCGTCGTCCACGGCAACACCGTCTATCTCGCGGGCGTCGTCGCCAGCAATGCCGCCGGCGAAAGCGTGACCAAGCAGACGCAGGACGTGCTCAAGACGATCGACAGCCATCTCGCCAAAGCCGGCACCGACAAGTCGAAGCTTCTGTCGGCCACGATTTACATCACCGACATGAAGACCTTCCAGGAGATGAACGCGGTGTGGGAC
>JACDAG010000786.1 GCA_013695565.1 Bradyrhizobium sp. | reverse complement strand
TGCGGCGCTGCGGGTCAGCGTACCCGTTACCAGGCTTGCAAAATGGAAGACCACGGTCCAGCTGGTTGCGATCGGTTTTCTGATTGCCGGCGAAGCGGGCGAACAGATTTTTTCGCCAACCACCATGATCGGGATCTTCCTGTTGTGGACTTCAGCGATTTTCACGATCTATACCGGCTGGGATTATTTCCGCGCCGGCATCCATCATCTTATCAAGGAGGATGAGGGATGAAGGTCAAATATTTCGCCTGGGTGCGCGAGCGGATCGGTATCGCTGAGGAAATGGTCGAGCCGCCGACGAGCGTGCGTACGGTCGACGATCTGATCGGCTGGCTCTCCACGCGCGGCGAGACTTATGCCTATGCGTTCGAGAAGCCGAAGGTGATCCGCGCCGCGATCGACCACACCCATGTGAAGCCGGACGCGATGATATCGGGCGCCCGCGAGATCGCGTTCTTTCCGCCGATGACCGGCGGTTGAGCCACCGATGAGCGCCGCGACCATCCGCATCCAGGAAGCCGATTTCGACATCGCCCAGGAGATTGCGGCACTCACAAAAGGCCGCAGCGATGTCGGCGCCGTCGTGACCTTCAGCGGCATCTGCCGCGGCAGCGAGAATGGCGAACCGATCGCGGCGCTGACGCTCGAACATTATCCTGAAATGGCGGAGGCTGAAATCAAGCGCCACACCGATGAAGCGATGTCGCGCTGGCCGCTGACGGGACTGACGGTGGTACATCGCGTCGGGCGCATCACGCCCGGCGAGAACATCGTGTTAGTGCTGGCGGCATCGGCGCACCGGCAGGCGGCGTTTCAGGCGGCGGAGTTCCTGATGGATTATCTCAAGGCCAATGCGCCGTTCTGGAAGCGCGAGGAAAGCCAAAATGGAGCGAGTTGGATCGAGGCGCGCGGCCATGACGACGCGGCTGCCGCGCGCTGGACCAAATCCTGATGGCCAAACCCAGCAAGGCGCCAGCCAAACGGGGCCGCGGGCTGCCGAAATACACCAAGCCGAAATTTCCCAAAGTCGGCGCCGGCGAATTGCTGACGCTGCTGGATTTCGTCCGCTTTGCCGTGAGCCGATTTATCGAAGCCAAACTGGTCTTCGCGCACGGCACCACCGATCCGGTGGCGGAAGCCGCCTTCCTGGTCTGCGAATCCCTGCACCTTCATCCCGATCAGTTCGAGGGGTTCGCGACCGCGCGGGTTACTCTCGCCGAGGGCAAGGCGATCCGCGCTTTGATCGAGCGGCGCGTCACCACGCGGACGCCCGCAGCCTACCTCGTCAACAAGATCTACATGCGCGGCCTGCCGTTCTATGTCGACGAACGCACCATCGTGCCGCGGTCCTTCATTGGCGAATTGCTCGACTCGCATTTTGGCCAAGAAAACGAAGGTGAAGACGAGACCGGCGGTTCGCTGATCTCGGACCCGGAATCGGTGGCGCGCGTGCTCGACCTCTGCACCGGCTCGGGCTGCCTTGCCATCCTGGCGAGCCTGAGTTTTCCCAACGCCGAGGTCGACGCCGTCGACATTTCAAAGGACGCACTCGAAGTCGCCACGCGCAATGTCGGCGATTACGGCCTCGAAAACCGGCTCACGCTGCATCGCGGCGATCTGTTCAAGCCACTGGGCGACAAACGCTACGACATCATCATTTCAAATCCGCCCTATGTCGATGCCGAAGGCATGGCCTCTCTGCCGCGGGAATGCCGCGCCGAGCCGAAGCTTGCGTTCGACGGCGGCACCGACGGGCTCGACATCGTCCGGCGCATCCTCGGCGAGGCCAAACACCATTTGACGCCGGATGGCGGGCTGTTGTGCGAGATCGGCCGTTGCCGGCCCGCGCTGGAAGCGGCCTACCCGCAATTGCCGTTGATGTGGCTCGACACCGAGGATTCCGAGGGCGAAGTGTTTTATATCACGGCAGATGATCTCTGACGGTGACGTAGGCTCCCTTCCGGAACATTCGAAACCAAACCGCGTTCATTCCCGGCGGAGACAATCATGCCTTCGCCGGCAGAGGAATGCGGATATGCTCGGGCCTTCGAGCGGCTTGTTGCGCGCCGGGATTGGACTGAAGCTCAACCAGGTCAAGCGCGCGACGAAGTCATATTTGCGCGACCGCACCGATCAGGCCACAGGCACCGTCACTTCCTACGCCATCGCCGCCGGCCTTTTTGCCGCGGCCGGAATTTTTCTGATCGCTGCCCTGTTCGTCGGCGCCGTCGCGCTGTTTCGCTGGGTTGAAATCAATCACGGCCAGTTCTGGGCGTTCGGCGCTGTCGGCGGCTTGCTGGTGGCGATCGCTTGCATCTGTGGCGGTGTGGCCGCCATCAGGCTCAAGCGCCCTTCTCCGGACTTTCCGTCACTCACCAGCCGTTTGCGGGTGGCGATCAAGGCCAGTCCCGTCAAGCCCGACCAGATCGAGGCCGTCAGGGATACGGCTGAGGCGATCCTGCTCGCGCCCTCGGCGCCGGTGGGAGATGTCCATCGCAGGCGACGAGGCCGGCCGGGACACCACAATAGAAACGTGCAGGCCGGCCTGATCGTGATGGCAAGCTTGTTGGGCTACGCGGCGATGCGGCGGCGGCGGCAAGCAACCCGCGCACCAATCTGATGCCCCGCGCCCGTTCCGAACATACGGACAATCTGATCCTCATCGCCGCCACCACAATCCTGGTCCTCACCGCTCAGCGTTATCTGCAGTCGTTCACGCCCGACCCCATCCATCCCGCGGTCGCGCAAGGCGGCGATTTTACACGCGAGCTCTCCCAGCACGGCCGCGGGCGACGCGCGCGCAGCCCGTTCAGCATTCCCTGGGCGGGCTGGAAAGATATTCTGTGGCGCACCTATGAGCGGTCCAATGACGATCGCCTGCTCGCGACCGCCGCGGGCGTCGTGTTCTTCGGCCTGCTCGCGGTCTTTCCGGCCGTCACGGCGCTGGTTTCCTCATACGGTCTGTTCGCCGATGCCTCGACCATCGGCGCCAATTTGCAGACGCTGGCGCTGATGCTGCCGGAAGGCTCGTTCCAGATCGTGCAGGACCAGATTGCGCGGGTGCTCGAAAAAGGCAGTACCGCGTTAAGATGGACTTTCCTGTTCGGTCTTGCGCTGGCGATCTGGAGCGCCAATGCGGGCGTCAAAGCCGTGATCGACGCGCTCAACGTGGTCAATGAAGAACGTGAGAAGCGCAGCTTCTTCCGTTTGAATCTGCTCTCGTTGGCGTTCACCATCGGAGGGATTGCGGCGCTGCTGTTGATGGTGAGCGCCGTGGTGGCCTTTCCGCTGGCGGTCGACCGTCTTGGCCTGCCCCCGGGTAGCCGGTTCATCGTCAGCCTGGCGCGGTGGCCGCTGCTGTTCCTGGTGCTACTGGCGGCGCTTGGCATCCTCTACCGGTTCGGACCGAGCCGCGACCCGGCGCGCTGGCAATGGCTGGGGATCGGCACGCTGGCCGCTGCCTTGTTGTGGATCGCCGGCTCCTCGGCGCTGTCCTGGTACCTATCGAACTTCGGCAATTACAACGCGACCTACGGTTCGCTCGGCGCCGCGATCGGCCTGATGACGTGGATGTGGATGTCGGCCACGATCGTGCTGTTCGGGGCCGAACTGAACTCGGAAATCGAGCACCAGACCGCGGTCGATACCACCGTCGGCAACCCAAAGCCGCTCGGCAGCCGCGGCGCCACGATGGCCGATACGCTGGGACCGGCGGTTCCAGCCATCTCAAAGAACACTAGACCCGCGAATCAACATTAATGCTAAGGTCGTTTTGCTTGGGGGAACGCAAACCGGATGATGCCTGAAGACACCAGCGTTTTCCCGGTTGGGGCAGTTCGGACCTGAAGGCGTAACGCGCGACATGATTCGCATTTCGACGATTTTCATCGCCATCTGCATGGTGCTGGTCGCAGCCTCGCTTGGCCTTGTCCTGCATTCGGTGGCCGGGATCAGCGGCACGGAATCCGCGATTGTGGCGCTGACGGCGCTGACCTTCCTGATCCTCTACAACGCGGTTTCGATGCGGCTGCGCGACCGTTCCGACGTCGGCAGCCAGATCGCGGATCTGTCCCGCGGCACCGCCGACCTTGCCCGTCAGGTCGCCGAATTCGGCCGCCGGCTCGCCGCCGTCGAGGGCCGGGTGGTGTCGGCGAACTCCGCAGGGGCCGACCGCATCCAGGCAGTGGTCGGCGAGATCAACGAACTCGGCGTGCTGGTCAAACAGCTCGCGTCCTCGGTTGCCGGCCACGAGGACTTGCTGGCCTCGGGCGCCGCGGCCGCGCCGCTGGCGCCTGGCCCGGTTCACGACATAGCGGATTCCGAACCGCCAACCGAGTTGCCGCACGCCGCCGAACCCGTGGCACCAAGCGCCGCCAGGCCGGCACCGGTCGCCAGCGCGGCGCCGGCGAAAATTGCCGCCGACGCGAC
>JACDAG010000765.1 GCA_013695565.1 Bradyrhizobium sp. | reverse complement strand
GGGCGGGCATTCGCCCGACCCGTTGGCTCGCAATGACGGCTGCAAATGATTGGTCACACTAAATGAACCACGACGCCTACGACGACAATTACATCCGCGGAATCCTCAACAACGTGAAATCGATCGCGATGGTCGGCGCCTCGCCGGTCAATGTGCGGCCGAGCTACTTTGCGTTCAAATATCTGGCGCAACGCGGCTACGACATGATCCCGGTCAATCCCGGCCATGTCGGCAAGAGCCTGCTCGGCAAACCCTTTGTCGCTTCGCTGGCGGATATCGACCGCCCGATCGACATGATCGACATCTTCCGCAATTCCAGCCACATCATGCCTGTGGTCGATGAGGCCCTGAAATTGTCACCGCTGCCGAAGGTGGTCTGGATGCAGCTTGGCGCGCGCGACGACGCCGCGGCGGAAAAAGCCGAGGCCGCCGGCATCAAGATGGTGATGAACCGATGTCCGAAGATCGAGTATGGCCGGCTGTCGTCGGAGATCTCGTGGATGGGGGTCAATTCCCGAACACTCAGTTCAAAGCGCGCGCCGGTCCCGACGCAGGGCATGCGGCTGTCGCTGAACCGAACCAGCGTCGGCGGTGGCGAAACTGCGGCATCCGACCGCGCTGCGAAGAGCAAAAGCGATTTGACGTGACATCAATGCGAAATGAATGTTTTCACAAGGTAATCTAACGCAGCACGTTCTTTCTTATCGGCAATATGTGGACTAGCTAGCTTGACGGAGCCTGCGGCTTGCGATCAGCATGCCGCGCATTTTTCGCACCCGCCAGAACAGGACGCACAGAATGACCGATCGCCATCCGGGATTTTCGACCCTTGCAGTACATGCGGGTGCGCAGCCTGACCCGACCACCGGCGCGCGGGCGACGCCGATCTATCAAACCACGTCATTCGTGTTCAACGATGCCGATCACGCCGCGTCATTGTTCGGCCTGCAGGCGTTCGGCAACATCTATACCCGCATCGGCAATCCGACCAACGCGGTGCTGGAAGAGCGCGTCGCCGCGCTCGAAGGCGGCACCGCGGCACTTGCGGTCGCATCCGGACACGCCGCCCAGGTCGTGGTGTTCCAGCAATTATTGATGCCCGGCGACGAAATCATCGCGGCGCGCAAACTCTATGGCGGCTCGATCAACCAATTCACGCATGCCTTCAAGAGCTTCGGCTGGAACGTCGCATGGGCGGATCCGGATGATGTCGCTAGCTTCGAGCGCGCGGTGACGCCGCACACCAAGGCGATCTTCATCGAGTCGATCGCCAATCCCTCCGGCAGCATCACCGACATCGAGGCGATCGCCGCCGTCGCCCGCAAGGCCGGCGTGCCGTTGATCGTCGACAACACGCTCGCAACGCCCTATCTGATCCGCCCGATCGATCACGGCGCCGACATCGTCGTGCATTCGCTGACGAAATTCCTGGGCGGCCACGGCAATTCGCTCGGCGGCATCATCGTCGATGCCGGCACCTTCGACTGGTCGAAGGACAACAAATATCCGATGCTGAGCGAGCCGCGTCCCGAATATCACGGCATCAAGCTGCAGGAGACTTTTGGCAATTTCGCTTTCGCGATCGCCTGCCGCGTGCTCGGCCTGCGCGACCTCGGCCCTGCCCTGTCGCCGTTCAACGCCTTCATGATCCTGACCGGCATCGAGACGCTGCCGCTGCGCATGCAGAAGCATTGCGAGAACGCGAAAGCGGTCGCGGAATTCCTCGCTGGCCACCCCAAGGTGGCGGCGGTGAATTACGCCGGTCTCGCCAGCGACAGGTACAACAACCTCGCCCGCAAATACGCGCCGAAGGGCGCCGGCGCGGTGTTCACCTTTAGCCTGAAGGACGGCTATGACGCCGGCGTCAATCTGGTGTCGAACCTGAAACTGTTCTCGCATCTGGCCAATGTCGGCGACACCCGCTCGCTGGTGATCCACCCGGCCTCGACCACCCACAGCCAGCTCGACGATGCCGCCAAGGTGAAGTCGGGCGCCGCCCCCGACGTGGTCCGGCTGTCGATCGGCATCGAGGACAAGGAAGATCTGATCGCCGATCTGGAGCAGGCGCTGACGGCGTGAGGAGGTAAAGTTGGCGGTCGTTAGTCACCCGTCATTGCGAGCGAAGCGAAGCAATCCAGAGTCGTGGGCGGAACTCTGGATTGCTTCGTCGCTAACGCTCCTCGCACTGACGGCGATAGCCCGCACCCGCTCACCGGCGGATACACTTATTCCACCGGATTTCCTAACGTCGTATCCACCGTTTGCGCCGCCTGCTCCGCGGTCAGTTCCATCGCCGTCAAGATTTCAATCATCCGAGCCCGGTCGCGCCTGGCGACCGCCTCGTCCCAGGCGGCGAATTGGCCCGAAACGGAAAGCCTCTCATTAACGGTCATTCCGGCATAAAGTGGCACTGATTTGCCCTTGTTGATTCGGAGCAAGATGATGTTGCGCTGGATAATGCCATGTCTGGTCGCGGTATTCGCGGTCGGAACCGCTGCCGATGTCGCCGCCGACGGTCCCGTCGCCACCAAGCGCGCCACGGTTCGCGCCGCCAGCAAATTGCCGCCAGGCCTGCCTCGCGCCCACTACAATTACCGGACCACCGTCGCCCCCGCCGCAGCGCCGCTTTACGTGCGGCGCAGCCGGCAATTGGTCGTGGTCGAGGAGGAAGACCCCGACGTGCTGTTCACGCCGGTCGGCGTCGTGCCTTACGCTCCGCGCGTA
Organism: Bradyrhizobium sp.; assembly: GCA_013695565.1. Taxonomy (GTDB): domain Bacteria; phylum Pseudomonadota; class Alphaproteobacteria; order Rhizobiales; family Xanthobacteraceae; genus Bradyrhizobium. The sequence goes on along the minus strand of JACDAG010000765.1, from coordinate 27 downwards.
TACGGTGTGCCGTTGCTGCCGGGCTCC
>JACDAG010000754.1 GCA_013695565.1 Bradyrhizobium sp. | reverse complement strand
CGGCAGGAGCTGGGTCATGAAAACCCCGCTGACCTTTCGCTTGGGGTCGATCCAGAAATAGGTGTTGGCGAGGCCGGCCCAGGCGAGGCTGCCGGCGCTGCGGCCCTCCGGCGTCTTGGCGGTGTTGATCAGGAAGCTGAGCCCCCATTTCTTGACGATGTCCGGATAGAGATCGACCGTGTTCGTGTACATCGGCGCCACCGTGGTCATCTTGCCCATCGTGAGATCGCCGATGTTGTTCTGGCCCATCAGTTCGACGGTCTCCGGCTTCAGCACCTGGTTGCCATTGCCTTTGCCCTTGTTGAGAATCATCTGGGTGAACTTGATGTAGTCGGCGGCCGTGCCATAGAGCCCGCCGCCACCCATGTGGAATTCCGGCTCCTGTTCCAGTTCGAACGGGATCGCCGCCAGCGCACCGTCCTCGCCGCGCGCATGCATGCCGACCAGCCGCTTGCGCTGGGAGTCGCCGATCCTGAAAGCGGTATCGCTCATGCCGAGCGGGGCCAGCAGGGAATCGCGCAAGTAAGCATCGAGCCGCTGACCGCTCACCGCCTCGATCGCCTTGCCGACGAAATCAATGTTGGTGCCGTATTCCCAGCGCGTGCCCGGGTCGCTCGTGATCGGCGTTTTCAGCGCGGCGTTCTGGCAAGTGGTAATCCCCGGCGTGCCGGTCTTCTCCAGATACTTGCCGATATCGCCGTTCCACATGTCGTAGGCGAAGCCCGCAGTGTGGGTCATGAGGTGACGCAGCGTGATCGGATTCCTGGCCGGCCGCAGTTTTGGTTCGCCCTTGGCGTCGAAACCTTCCAGCACTTGCGGGGAGGCCAGATCGGGCAGCAGCTTTCCGATCGGCTCGTCGAGCGAAAGCTTGCCCTGCTCGACGAGTTGCATGCCTGCGGCCGTCGTGACCGCTTTGGTCATCGAGGCGATCCAGAACACGCTGTCGGCGGTCATCGGATCATCTTTGGAGAGGTCGCGTTTGCCAAATGCGCCCTGATAAATCACCTCATTGCCGGTAGCCGCCATCGCGACCACGCCGGCGATCTCCTTCGCTTCGCATTTCTGACGCAGAATCTGGTCGATCTGAGCTTTGCTTTGCATGGGTCACCTCCCGTTGTTTTTATGGAGTGCCGCGATCTTCCTCCCGGTTACCCGATCCGGCAAGCGCCGACGTGGGCTGGTCGGCGTTGTCGCGATCTCGTGATGGGCCGACGAAACCGTCATTCCAGGATGGTCCGAAGGACCAGACCTCCGGTGCGCAATTGCGCACCGGGGAATCTCGAGATTCCGGGTTCGATGCTTCGCATCGCCCCGGAATGACGGGGTAGAGGCGGCGCAAAACTGCAACACTCCGCCACAATTTGCGGTGGATGGAGCGCTATGGCGGTGACCGCTCAGGGCGTAAACGATAAGTTGATTCCATAACGATTTCCGATGCTGATTTTTTGCAGTAAGACATTCAGATTCCAGCAGAAACGCCACCCTCGGACTGGATGATTTGATGAAAATGATTGCAACTTTTTCCGTTGCGAGGATGCCGCGATGATTTCGACCTGGAGTGAATGGAAGCGATATCCCGGCGCCGGACGCGGTGGGAACATCGAGGCGCCGATTACGCCCGGTATCTATGAGGTCCGTATTGCCGGTACCGGCGCGCTGCACTCGTTCGAGGCGGTTGAGAATGTCGCCGTGGCGCTGGCGCAGTTGCAGGTCGGTTCCAAATCCTGGTTCTCGCGCCGCGACGCGGCAAAGCAGCCCGATCTCGAATATCGCACCTGTGCGACGTCTTCGAAGGCCGACGCCAAGGCCGCTGCGGAGCGCATGATCGGTCGCCGCGAAACCTATATGAGCGGCGCGGCGTGATTTGAGATCGTCATTCCGGGATGGTTCGCAGGACCAGACCTCAGGTGCGCAATTGCGCACCGGCGAATCTCGAGATTCCGGGTTCGTCGCTTCGCGTCGCCCCGGAATGACGGCAGCAGCCGCGCGTTTGCGGCCGATGCATTGGCGGCGGATTAGGCGTATATTCGGATCAATACCCCAAAAAAATCCGAGGAGTACGCCATGAACCCGCCCGTCGCCGCTCGCGCTTCGCAATCTTCGCCCTCCCTGCGCGACCGCCTGAAGGATCCGTCGCTGCTGCGCGAGCAGTGCTACATCGACGGCGCCTGGACCGGGAAGGCGTCAAAGCCGGTGACCAATCCGGTTAATGGCATCGAGCTTGCGAAAATACCGGTCATGAGCACCGCGGAGACGACGCAAGCGGTGGAAGCCGCCGAGCGCGCATTCCCGGCCTGGGCCAAACTCACGGCGAAGGCGCGTTCCAACATCCTGCGCAAATGGTTCGACCTGATCATCGCCAACCGCGAGGACATCGCGCTGATCCTGACCTCCGAACAGGGTAAGCCGCTGGCGGAAGCGCTCGGCGAAGTCGATATCGGCGGCGCCTATGTCGAATTCTTCGCCGAGGAAGCCCGCCGCGTCTATGGCGAAACCATCCCGACCCAGCGCGCGGATGCGCGGCTGCTCGCGATCAAGCAGCCGATAGGCGTTTGCGGCGCGATCACGCCGTGGAATTTCCCCTGCTCGATGATCACCCGCAAAGTCTCGCCGGCGCTCGCCGCCGGCTGCACGGTCGTGCTCAAGCCCGCCAATGAAACGCCGCTGACGGCGCTGGCGCTGGTGGCGCTGGCCGAGAAGGCCGGCGTGCCGAAAGGCGTGTTCAATATTCTCACCGGCAATTCGTCGGCAATCGGCAAGGTGCTGTGCGAACACCCCGCCGTGCGCTTCGTCGGCTTCACCGGATCGACCGAGGTCGGCAAGATCCTGTACCAGCAGGCCGCCGTCGGCGTGAAGAAGCTCGGCCTTGAGCTTGGCGGTAACGCGCCGTTCGTGGTGTTCGACGATGCCGATATCGATGCTGCCGTCGAAGGCGCCATCGTTTCCAAGTATCGCAACATGGGCCAGACCTGCGTCTGCGCCAACCGCATCTACGCCCAGGACAAGATCTACGACACGTTCGTCGAAAAGCTCTCGGCCAAGGTCGCGGCGATGAAGATCGGCGACGGCACGGAAGCCGGCGTGGTGCAGGGCCCGCTGATCAACATGGAAGCGATCGACAAGGTCGAAAAACACATCGCGGATGCGGTCAAGGGCGGCGCCAAGATCGTCACCGGCGGCAAGCGCCATGCGCTCGGCGGCAGCTTCTTCGAGCCGACGGTATTGTCCAATGTCAGGCCCGACGCGCTGGTCGCGCATGAGGAAACGTTCGGCCCGTTGGCGCCGGTGTTCCGCTTCAAGGATGAAGCCGAAGTGATCGCGATGTGCAACGCCTCGCCGTTCGGTCTGGCGTCCTACTTCTATTCGCGCGATCTCGGTCGGGTCTGGCGGGTCGCCGAAGCGCTGGAGTCCGGCATGGTCGGCGTCAACACCGGGCTGATCACCACCGAAGTCGCCCCCTTCGGCGGCGTCAAGGAATCGGGCCTCGGCCGCGAAGGCTCGCATCACGGCATGGAAGAATATGTCGAGATCAAATACGTGATGATGGCGGGGATCTGATTCTCTCCGTCGTCCCGGCCTTGAGCCGGGACCCATACACCGCGGCCGTGCGGTTCAAGCACTGGTGTTAGAGATCCTCGCGTCTCACGAACAACTGTGATTATGGGTCCCGGCTCAAGGCCGGGACGACACCGTTATGCTTCGCTTCATCCGGGCTACGTTCAAAGGCCATCCATGAAATGCTTCAGCCGCGGCGCCCATTTATGGGCGTCGAGGCCCGAAGCAGAGTGGCCGAGTTCGCTGTCGAGCAGGAAATAATCGGCGTCGACGCCGGCGGCCTTCAGCCCCTGCATCACGCCCGGCGCGATGTCTGGCGGAAACAATTTGTCGGTCCGTGACAGCACGAACAGAACCTTCGATTTGATCTGGCCGAATTGCGCCGTCACGTCGAAGCCGCGCAACGCCTTTGCAAGTATGATCAGCGAATTGGCGTCGAAGCCCTCTGCCCACCGCGACGCCTCGTCGCGGATCGCGGCTTCGATCTCGCCCGGGTCGGACATCGTCGCTTGCAGGCGGGTCTCGATGCCGTAGGTCTTCAGCGTCGCGATCCGGATCTGCGTCATGCTCTCCACCACGCCGCCGCGATCGTAATAATCGCCGCCATTCCACTTTGCATCCTTCGACAGCGATCCGAGCAGGCGCGCGACATTCGCGTCGGATCGCTCGGGCGGCAGCCGTGGCGAGGTGACGACGGCGGCGACCCCCTTCATCGCGTCGGGGTAGTTGACGGCCCATTGAAAGGCCTGGAAGCCGCCATAGGACGGGCCGACGATCGCAACGAGTTTGTCGATGCCGAGATGGTCGAGCAACAGCCGCTGCGTGCCGACGATATCGCTGACAGTGATATCAGGGAATCGCGGTCCGTAGGGCTTGCCGGTGGCGGGATCGATGCTGGCGGCATTGGTCGACCCGTAGGACGAGCCCAGCATGTTCGGGCAAATCGCAAAATAGCGGTTGGTATCGACCGCCTTGCCGGGGCCGACCAGCCCATTCCAGCTGCCTTCACCCGTCGAGCCACCGGGATCGATCATCTGGGGGCCGCTGGTATTGCCGTGCGTGATCAGCACGGCATTGCCGCGATCCGGCGCCAGCATGCCAAGCGTCGCATAGCCGATGGTGATCTCGGGCATCACGACGCCGCTTTGCAGGCGATAATCGCGAGCGGAGAAGGATTTCGCGTCGGCCAGGAGCGGTTGTGCTGTCATTTCATCGAACCAAACAAGGGAGGTGCCTCGGCACATGAGCGATCAGAACGCAGAGCCTAGCGTCGTAATACCGCGATGGTGCGGTTGGCGAAAGTCAGTCGTTCGGCCATCACGGATACGAAATACGTCAATAGCTTTTGGCCGAGCGCGGGATCGTCGATCTTGAGGGCCTCGAACTGCTGCGTATTCAAGACGTAGAGGATGCTTGCGACTTCGGCCTGAATGGTCGCGCTGCGCGGGGCCTGCGAGACGAGGCCCATTTCGCCGATCGTCGTGTAGCGGCCGAGGCTTCGCACCCGCGTGGTGCGGCCTTCGTTCGCCGGAACCATGACGCCAACGCGCCCGTCCAGGATAAAATGCATGGAATCGGCGGCGTCGCCGGCGCTGACAATGACCTCGCCGGCGTCAATCTCGACACGTTCGCAGCGATGCATCAGCGCCGCGGCATCGCGCGGGGTTCCGAGAATCTGGGTGAACCAGTCGCGCAGATTGGCCTCCTCCTGCTCGTGGCCCTGATGCTTCGCAATGATCTCGTTTTCGCATTGCTCCAGCGCATGATCCAGCTCAGGCACGATACGGACCCGGCCGGAGATGAAGCCGCTCGACCGCAGCGCCCTCTCGGCGAGCGCAGGCAAATGGACCAGCGCCAATACGATGCCGCGCTCGTCGGCGCTGCGCTTGATCTGGGCAAAGCTGTAGGCCGCCGATGAATCGAATCCGGTAACCAGCTTGAAATCGAAAACCAGATAGCGGCATTCCGGACGCCGCGCGAGCAGCGCCTTGACGTGCTGGTAAAGCCGGTTGGCGGAACCGAAGAAGAGATAGCTCTGCAGGTTGAGGCCCTGGACCTGACCGCCATGGGCCATCAGAATCGCCTGGTCGTCGCGCGAGCGATCCAGCGAACTGCGATATTCGGAGCCGTCAAAGCTGAATTTGATCGAATCGATTCGTGCGGCCGTGAACGCGAATGTCGCGCAGCCGATCACGACGCCGATCAGCACACCGGCGACAAAACCCCACTGCAGGATGATGACGATGATCGCCAGCAACGAGACATATTCGGTTTTGGTCAGGCGCCGCCGCGATTCGATGATCCATTTGTGCAGCTGATCGGCACCGAGGTAGAGCAGGAGGCCTCCGAGCACGAACTTTGGCATATAGCCGAGCAGCATCGGTGCGACCGCCAGCATCAGCACCGATATCGCGGCCACCGTCAGGCCGCCAAGCCGGCCGGTCCCGCCGCTGTTGAAGTTGAGGATCGTGCGGCTGACCGAGATGCAGCCAGTGTAGCCGCCGAACAAGCCCGACAGGATGTTGGCGAGGCCGGTGACGTTCAACTCTCGCTCGAGATTGGCTTCGCGATGGGCGGCAACCTCGATTCCCGCGGTATTGAACAGCGTGCTCGACGCGGTGACGAAAATGACGGCAACGAGATTGCCGAGGAGATCCGGCACGGCATGCCAGGGATAGCGGGCTATGTCGGCCGTGTTCCACGGCAACATGAAGCTGACGCTGGGTGGCGCCTGAAATGTCCATCCCGATGCCTGCGCTCCTGCCGAGGTCAAGCCCGCCAGCCAGAAAGCGATGTGCGCAACGATCACGCCGCCGACCAGCATGGCAGGCAGACCAAACGACGTGCGCGTGCGATGCCAGGTCAGGTACAACGCCAGCGCCATCGCGCAGGCCGCCGCCAGTTCGGACAGGGTCAGGATGTTTGCGAACTGATCGAGCGTCGTCAATTGAAGGCGTTGGCCGGTGATGACCCGGATCGCTCCCAAAATGATCAGGCAGGCGGTTGCCCCGAGGAAGCCGCCGACGACGGGATAAGGCACGTAGCGGATCGCGCGACCCATCCGCGTCACCCCGAAGCCGCAAAGCACGATGCCTGTGACAATGGCTGAAAGACCCAGCGTCATGAGTGCCGGGGCCAGTAGCGATGCCGAGGGATCGCTTGCGATGACGTGCTCGACCAGCGACGCAGCCAATATGCCGGTCATCGCCGCCGTGGAACTTTCCGGAGCTGCGATCGCAAACGGGAACGTGCTTCCCACCGCGATGACGGCGGCGAGGATGGCCGAGGCGACGAAGGTCGCGGCGAGGCCGTAGGAGAGGTACGGAGCCAGCGGGCCGGTAAAAATCAGCAGCGAGTACGACAGGCCAAATGTAATCGTGAGCACACTGGCGGCGCTGCCGCCGAGAACGTCATTGAAGGCTTTCCGGACCAACTCCGGTCCTAGCTTGAGAGATCGATTGACCACGCTCCACTTACCCCTGACGCCTCTTGTCAGTGGTAGAGACCGCGGCGCGAGACGACAACATCATTTTTGCCAGGGCGGCGCGGTGAGACCGTCAATCGTTGCCCGCCACGTCAGCGCCAAACCCACCATGGCGACCGGCGCCGGACGCGAATCGTGCCGCGCCTGAGAGTGTTTCACCCGAGGCGATCACCTTCAGTCCGCCGCGCATCTCGTTGGCGATGGCGTCTTCCTCCTCGAGGTCCCATTGACGCAGCGCCGACAACCGGTCGGCGCGCATGCAGGTTTGCGGAAAGGCCGCGATCTCCCTGGCCAGCATAATGGCGTGTGCAACGGCCTCGCCCCTGCGCACCAGCCGGTTGGCAAGGCCCATGCGCAGCGCCTCTGGCCCGCCGACCGGGCGCCCGGTCAGGATCAGGTCGATCGCCTGGGAATGGCCGATCAACCGCGGCAGGCGGATGGTGCCGAGGTCGATCAGCGGTACGCCGAAACGGCGGCAGAAGATGCCGAAGGTGGCGTCCTCGGCGACCACGCGCATATCCGCCCATAGCGCCAGTTCCATGCCGCCGGCGACCGCAAAGCCTTCGACCGCGGCGATCACGGGCTTCGACAATCGCAGCCGGCTCGGCCCCATCGGGGCGATACTGTCGTGACCGCCGATCTCGCGCTTCTTGTTGGGATCACCCGCCGCCACCGCCTTGAGGTCGGCGCCGGCGCAGAAATAGCCGCCGGTGCCGGTGAAGACCGCCACCGAGGCGTCGGCATCCGCATCGAAAGCGAGGAATGCGTCATACAGCCTTCGCGCCGTGGCGCCATCGACGGCGTTGCGGC
>JACDAG010000736.1 GCA_013695565.1 Bradyrhizobium sp. | reverse complement strand
TATTGGGGCGGCGCGATGTTCTGCCTGCTCGCCGATGTCGAAATCCGAAAACGAACCGATAACCGGTTGGGTTTGCAGGACGCCATGCGCGGCGTGCTCGCCGCAGGGGGCAACCACGAGAAGGACTGGCCGATCGATCGCGTGCTCGCCACCGCCGACAAGGCCGTCGGCGTCGACGTGCTGACAAAACTTCACAGCGAGATGGGACTCAAACCGGTGACGCCTGATCTGCCGGCCCTCTGGCGCGACCTCGGATTGAGGCCGCAAGGCGAGAGCCTCGAATTCGACGACACCGCGCCGCTGGCAGCGATCCGCAAGGCCATCACCGCGGTGCGCGAGAAATAGCATCGCTGGCTTTTGGCCGCGCGATATCGGAATATTTCCGGATTGCCGCTGCGCAGAGAGTCCGGAAGCGATGGCCGACGATAAGGCAAAAACCAACTGGCCGATCTTCCGCTCGCTGGCGGCGTTCCGGCCGAGCGACCTGCCGGGCGATCTGATCGCGGGGTTGACGCTGGCGGCGATCGCGATTCCCGAACAGATGGCGACCGCGCGGCTCGGCGGCTTCTCGCCGCAGATCGGCTTTTTCGCCTTCATCGCGGGATCGCTGGCCTTTGCCGCGCTCGGCAGCAACCGCTTTCTCTCGTGCGGCGCCGACTCCACGATCACGCCGATTTTTGCCGGCGGGCTTATTCTGATGGCCGCCTCCGGTTCGCCGAACTATGTTGCGCTCGCGATGGCGCTGGCGCTGCTGGTGGGTGCGATCCTCGTCGCCGGCAGCCTGTTCCGGCTGGGCTGGATCGCCAACCTGTTGTCGATCCCTGTCACGACGGGTTTTCTGGCCGGCATCTCCGCACATATCCTGGTTTCGCAAATGCCCGGCGTGCTCGGACTGCCCGCACCAAGCGGGCCGATGCTCGAACGCATCGCCAAACTGGCGGGTCATGTCGGGGAAGCGAACCTCTACACGGTGTGCATCGGGCTCGGCGTGCTCGCCGTCGTCGCCATTTCGGAAAAGCTCAGCGCCAAAATCCCCGGCGCGCTGATCGGCCTGATCGCGGCGACATCAGCAGTGATCACCGCCGGTCTCGAACGCAAGGGCGTCAGCGTGGTCGGCATGGTTCCGGCAACGCTGCCGTCGCCGTCCTTTCCGGAGATTTCGCCGGAGCAATGGGTCAAGCTGCTGCCGCTGGCGTTCCTGATTGCGATTGTCGTGATGGTGCAGACGGCGGCGACCACGCGCTCGTTCCCGTCCGATCCCGATCAGCCTGCCGATGTCGACCGCGATTTTCTCGGCGCCGGCGCCGGCAGCATTCTGGCCGGCCTATTCGGCGCGTTTCCGGTCAACGCCAGTCCGCCGCGGACCGGCATCGTGTCCGAAACCGGTGGCCGCACGCAATTGTCGGGGCTGTTCGCGGCGGCAATCATCCTCGCGCTGCTGGCGTTCGGCGCCACGCTGCTGCAGCACGTGCCGAACGCGGCACTCGGCGGCGTGCTGCTGTTCGTGGCGCTGCGGATCATCCGCATCAAGCAGATCGTCACGATCTACCGTCAGTCGATCGGCGAGTTTTTCCTGGTCGTGGCGACGGCGGCCGCGATCATCGTGCTGCCGATCGAGCAAGGCGTCGCCGTCGGCATCGCGCTCTCGCTGCTGCACGGTGTCTGGACCACCACGCGCGCCCGGCTGGTGACGTTCGATCGCGTGCCGGACACCACGATCTGGTGGCCGGAAAGTCCGAACATGCCGGGCGAGCGCAACCCTGATATCGCCGTGGTCGGCCTGCAGGCGCCGCTGTCGTTTCTCAACGCACAGAATTTCCGCGCCGACGTATTGAAGCTGGTCAAGACGTCGACACCAAAGCCGCGGCTGCTGGTCATCGAAGCCAGCGGCATCCTGGAGATCGACTTCACTGCGGCGCAGACGCTGCTCGACCTGATCCGGGAGTGCCGCGAGGTCGGCGTCATTGTCGCCATGGCTCGACTGGAATCGACACGGGCCCGCGAGGCGTTCGAGCGTTTCAGGCTTTGCGACGTCCTGCCCAAAGACCATATCTTCTTCAGCGTCGACGAAGCCGTCCGCAAGCTGGGCAACAGCAACGCGACGTGACGGCCGTCCACGCGATATCTAAAGCATGATGGGTTCCGCGCAGACGTCATCCTCGGGATGACGGCGACAGTGCAAGTGGATCGCTTGAACTCATCTGGCCTTACTCGCCGCCCAGCGAAGGATGCTCCTTCAATACTTCCTGGCTGATCGATTTGGACTGGAGGGCGCGAAACAGCGCTCGCGCGGTCTTGGTGTGATTGGCCTTGAGGCATAGCTCGACGATCTGGCGCACCGCGGCGTCACGCAACAGATCGTCGGAAATCTTGGTGGCAATTTCCATCGCGACCTTCGCCGCGCGCTCGTAGCGTTCGACCTCGGGCACGATCTTCTTGTGCAAACGATCGGCAGCACCGCCGATCTTTTCCGCGCTGCTGGCGGCAGAACGGCAGATGTCCCTGATCCTGTGCGCGGCCTCGATATCGCCGATCGGCCATTCGATGGCCTCGTCCCAGACTTCCGGTTGCTTGGTCTTGTTGAATCGCCACATGGACATGCCTCGATTAGCGAGCACAAGTTGACCATCAGGCAAGTCGAAGGCAAGTGAGCTTCGACCCTAGAGGCCCCGTTCCGATGGAATCGGCACGGGACCACCAGATTCCTGGTTTGACGCGTTTTCTTGACGCGAACCGGTATCCACTTCGCTGGAAAACGCTCTACGCCGCCGGCACGATCTTCCCGGGATTGAAGATGTTTTGCGGATCGAGCGCCTTTTTCAGCGCGCGCATGGCGTCGATCGCCTCATTGCCGAGCTCGGCCTTGAGATATTTCTGCTTGCCCTGCCCGATGCCGTGTTCGCCGGTGCAGGTGCCGTCCATCGCCTGCGCGCGCTCGACCAGCCGGTGCATGAACTCCTCGCCGCGCGCCAGCTCGTCGGCATTGTCGACGTCGCAGACCAGCGAACAGTGGAAATTGCCGTCGCCGACGTGACCGACGATCGGCGACAGCAGACCGAGGCGCTTCAGATCCTCCTCGGTCTCGGCGACGCAATCGGCCAGCCGGGAAATCGGCACGCAGACGTCGGTCGCGACCACGCCGGCGCCGGGGCGTAGCGCCTTCACCGACCAATAGGCGTCATGACGCGCCTGCCAGAGTTTGGTGCGGTCCTCCGGCTTGGTAGTCCAGGTGAAATCGCCGCCGCCGCATTCGCCGGCGATCTCCTTGAAGTTCTTCGACTGCTCCGCGACCTCATTGGCGCTGCCGTGGAATTCCAACAGCAGCAGCGGCGTCTCCGGCAGCGTCAGTTTCGAATAGGAATTGCAGGCGCGCACCTGCTCGGCGTTGAGCAGCTCGA
>JACDAG010000704.1 GCA_013695565.1 Bradyrhizobium sp. | reverse complement strand
AGGTGATTCTTGCCGGCCTCCCGGCAGACCGGCTCGACCAGATCGGCGCCGGTGGTTCGCTCGATCGATGTGCCTACCAGTCGGCCCAGGATGACGATCGGGAAACCATCCGCCGTGACAAAGCGGGCGCGACGATAGGCTGCGCGGAAGTCAGGCAGGTTCTGTAGTTGAACAACATGATCGAGGTTCAACGTACAGACGCTGAAGCTGTCACCGTCTTGTGCGGCCGACATGATCGAACTCACCGCAGCAGGAATGGAGGGAACATTGATGGCAATGCCATCAACAGTGAGATTCGCGGGCGACTGCGTTTGCGGTTCCAGCATTGTCGTTCTCCTGGTGACGATGGAGTCGAGGTCTCGTTCACAGATGTCGACATGCCCATTGCGTTAGCAGCGGGAACCTTCATGCGATGAACCGTCCTCGACGAGCATCGTCATGAAATCGAACTATTGCGACGCAAGGATGGCGATGTCGCATCGCACTCTCTTCAACGCGGCGACGAGTCATTCACTGGATGGAGATCTGCCATGCGGATGTTATCGCGACGAAGCGCGCTTGGAGTTTTCGCGGGCGCAAGTGTTGTCAGTGGTGGAGGCATATCTGCCGCCGCACCATCGCAAAGCCTCGGCGCGATTGCGGCAAAGAGTGGATTTATCTTTGGCGCCGCCGCCGGACCGGTGATCGACAAGGACATCGCTTATCGCTCGCTGTACACGGAACACACGCGAATTATTACGACGGACATTGCAATGAAAATGGGCACGATTGCGCCACAACCCGGACCAAAACGATTCGATAGCGCGGATCGCCTGCTGCAATTTTGTGCGAGCAATCATATCGCCATGCGCGGTCATTGCCTGATCTGGAACGAATGGGTTCCACAATGGATCAAGAGCATGAGCACGCGTGAGAGGCAGACGTTTTTCGACGAGTACATCGAGACGGTCGCCGCGCGCTATTTGGGCAAACTGCATTCATGGGATGTCGTCAACGAGCCGTTCTGGCCCGGGCACAAGGCGCCGGGCGGTTACCGGCTTGGACCCTGGTATGACGCCTTCGGGACCGGCTATGTGCGCCGTGCATTCGAGCGGGTCGCGTCGGTCGACAAGAAAACCAAACTGGTTCTCAACGAAGCGCAATCCGAGCGCGACGACGATGTAGGGTTGGCGGTGCGCCGTGGTTTGCTTCGATTGGTCGATGAGCTCAGGGATGCCGGCGTTCCCTTGCACGCCGTCGGATTGCAGGGACATCTCCAGCCGCGCTATCCGCACGATCCCGGACGGTTCGCCGAGTTTCTCCACGCGTTGGCCGAGCGTAAGGTCGATCTTTACATCACCGAATTCGACGTGCGCGACGATACGTTTCCGGACGACGTTCCGACCCGGGATGCGATGATCGCCGAGACCGCAGAGAAATTCCTGAACAACGTGCTGCAGGTTCCTGCCGTCAAGGTCGTGATCGCCTGGGAGCTTGCCGACAATTACTCGTTCTATACCGATGCCGCCCGCAAAAAGGATCCGCTGGCGCAGCGGCTCCCACGACCTCTGCCGTTCGATGCGTCGATGCAGAGAAAGCCGCTCTGGTTCGCCATGGCGCGCGCCTTTGAGAAGGCCAGGAAAGGGTAAGCGCCTGGCAAGCGACGCGTTCCCGTCTCAGGCGTCGGAGGGCTGTGGACGTGAGCGGCGTATCCTGAATAGCGATGGAGCGTAGAGCACGGCGAGCGTCGCGAGATAGGTTGCGGCGCCGGCTGCAATGTGGGCAGCAAGATGGATAAGTGACGGCGCTTCCGGAAACAGTCTGAGCAAGGCCACCATCGCAAGGGTTGCCAGCGCGATACGTATCAGATGCCCCACGGGCAGTGTCAGGCCAAATCTCGAAAACCCGATCGCAAAGCTGACGATCGCAGCCGCCAGTGCGGCTGCGACCGTGGCGCCGGCGGCACCCGCAAATCCCCAATAGCGGAAACACAAGGCGCTGAGGAGCATGGTCATCGTCGCGTCGATGGCGGCAACGGCCATCATCCAGCGTGTTCGGTTGTGCAGGAGAAAGACCTGATCGCCAAAGTGGGCGCGCAGGTTCCGGATCGCGCCGGCCAGGGTGGCGAGCGGGAGAATACTGAGGGTGACCTGCTGGAATGGCAGTGCGATCAAGAGATGGACGATCTCGGCGCGGAGCATGAAGATGCCGGCCAGGCTCGGCGCCAGGATGGCGATCAACAACGCACTGTTGTCGGCAAGTTGATTCATCGCGGCCCGGCTGCCGGCGTGCTCCATGCGTTTCACGGCAAGCGGGAAGGCCGCCGCCGTTACCAGCATCGCGGCGACCGCCGCCGCGCGTTGTCCGAGACCGTAGCCGACCGCGAATAGTCCGGCTGCCGCCACCCCCGCCATTTCATTGATAATGAAGCGGGATGCATTCAACCCGACCCAGCCAAGTGCACCGCCAATGATCAGCGGAATGCCATACCGCAACGCGTGTTCGACGATCCCGCGGTCGATCGGCCAAAAGCTGCGACTATGGCCGATCTTCGGCAGGACGACGAGAATGGCGACCATTTGCGCGATCGCGTAGCCAGCCAGCGGCCATTCTGCCGATTGACCGAGCAGTTTGATCAACACCAGCCCAATGACAAATCCGATCAAGGGCCCGCACACCTGCTGAATGGAATAGACCCAGATCTGGTGACGGGCGCGGGCGCGCTCACCAATATAGAGGCTGACGGAGCGGGTGATCACATAGCCGAAGGTGGCGAGGAGAATCCCAGGCTTGGCGTCGGGGGCGATGATGACGAGCAGGATGAAGATGGCGGCGATGCACTGCAAGATGACTGACGCAAGCAGCACCACATTTTCAGTGCGATAGAAGCGCAACGACTCGGGATCGTCCTGATAGCGCCCGAAAAAGCGCAGCGCATATTGCGACCACCACGCGAGAAAGCCGATCAGCAGCAGTTCATGGGTCGCCGTCACCAAGGTGATGATGCCAAGCGTGTGCTCGTCGACGACATGGGTCCAGACGATCATCGCGACCAGCTGGAACAGCGGTCCAACCAGTTGGGCGGGCAGATATAGCAGGGTGTGGCGCAGCAGCATGATCTATGCCCCCAACCAGCGCCGCGCAGGGCGAGTAGCGACCTGTCGAACAGCCGCCAATACCAGGACACTGGATGTAACCGTCAGGGCATAAATTATTGCTGAATCGAGAACGGGCCCGAACGGGTGCAGTGCCACGTGATCGCGCAGAGCCATAACGATGAAGATATGCCAGAGGTAGATGAAGTAGCTGCCGGAGCCGATCATCGCCAGCAGCGGCGATTTTGGCTGCCTGGCGAAAAGCCAAAGGCAGAGCAGCGCGGCATAGGCGAAGAAGGCGATCGAATCGTAAGCCGCGGCGTCGCCGATGGCGAAAAGCCGGACCGCCGCGTAAACCACATATGCGAACAGCATGATTCCGAGAAGAATGCCTCGCGCGCTCCGTTGGCCGAAGCGCGGATACATGGCCGTCAGGGCTCCCGCCGCCATGAACGAGAACCAGAAGGGAATGTCGCGCATCCGGACTTCTTCGATTAGGGCGTCCGGAAAACCCAGACGGGAGAGCGCCGGGTCGACATAGCTGCCGAACATCAAGCCGGTTCCGATTGCGAGAATCAGAACGAGCGTCAGCTTCTGCTTTGCTTCGGAAGTATTGGTCCCCGTGATGGCGAAGATCAGCCACATGACGACGGTGCACCCGGCATAGACGAAGACATAATAGTAGACGAAGACGTAAGCGAGCCCGAACCGTGCCAACGCGGTGATAGGGCGATGGTCCATGGCTGGATTGTGCAGGGTCATATAGATGTAGGCGGCAACGAACGCGATCGCGTAGGGAATGAGCGCTGCCTTCAACCGCATCGCAAGCGGTACGCGTCCTGAAAGGGCGGTCAGGTATCCGGACGCGAACAGAAAGACCGGCACGCAGGGGCGCAGCGCCGCGTCGATCGCCACGGCCCATGGTGTATCGAGCGGCTGTTGCAGCGAATGGATCCCGATCACCATCAGGATGGCGATGCCCCGCATCGTATCGATCGCGTCGTCACGGCTGTCCGCCGGCGCGCGCATATCGCGCACCGTGGTCCACTCGGCCGATCGATTGACTGCCGTGGTCATCCCGCTGTCTCCTGCCGGGAAACAGCCCGAACGGAACCAGCCTGTGCGAAACGCCGATCGAAAGCATCCGTCAGGTATCGCCGCAGCGGCGTCTCGAAGTATCGCAGGGAAAGCACGCTCGCCACGGCGAGCGTGATCGCGGCCACGGGAAGCAGGAGCAGCTTCGCACCTGATATTGCCGGCATCAGCAGGCGTGAGCCAAAGGTGAGAACGATCGTTGCGACCGGGATATGCAGCATGTAGCAGGAATAGGTCAGTGAGGCCCAGCGATCGAAGCCCAGTTCCGAAAACAGCGTTGCCCGGCTGGCACAATCCGACTGGATCGCAAGCAGGGCGATCAGGTAGATCGCGAACAACGCCGCCATCGGCGACAGGAAAGAACCGAGAAGGATGAACGCGGTCAGCGAGATGACGAGCGATCCGGGGATCGCGGGCCACTCCGCGATCCGGTCGCGGTAGAGGTAGCATGCGACGCCGAGGTTAAAGCCGGGCAGCGCCCGGAAGGCGCCGCCCTTGTTGATCCAGTCGGCCCACGGCGTTGTACCGATGAACTCCGCGCAAAGGCCGTTGGCCAGCGCGGGCAGTACGATCAGCAGGATGATCAGCGCCTTGCGCCGCACCGTGATCGCGGCAACGATTGGGAAGAGCACATAACAAAGCATTTCAGCTGATAGCGACCAGCTCGGGAAATTGAACGTCAGGCGCTCGCCGTCGAAGGCGTGCAGCAGCAACAGCTGTGCGGGCAGGTCCGAAAACGGGTAGCGTGCGGGGTTATCGGACCGGGCGAGGCCGAAATGGAGCGCGAGCGCAACGATCACATAAAATGCGAGCGTCGCCATATGCAGTGGATATATCCGGGCGATACGGCGCCAGAGAAATCGTCCCGTCGAGGCGGCTTCGCCGACCCGATGGAGATATTGACGGGCGATGATGAAACCGGAGACGACAAAGAACAAATCCACGAACTGGTTGAAGTGCCAGGTGTGGTCGACCATGAACTTACCGACGGGAAGGTCCTTGATGTAATCCGAGTAGTGAAGAACGACCACGGCGCAAGCGGCGACGATCCGCAAGCCGTCCAGTTGCCTCGTCGTGCCCGTTATTTCTTGCAAGGCCGTGTCCTGCGCTGGATCGTTCGAAAAGCGATACGTCAAGCCGCGAGGCCGGCGATCAGCTCGATAACGGCGTCGCGATCGTGGTCGGCCAGGGCGTTCCAGCGTGCCAGGTTCTGCTCGGCAAGCCCAACATACCGCGCCCGCCAATCCCGGGTAGACAGGATGCCCGCGATCCGGCCGGCGGCCGAAGCCGGATCGGCAGGATCGACATAGATTCCGGAATCGTCCAATACTTCACGGAACACCGACGCGTCGGGTGCTACGATCGGAAGTCCACCATACTGAGCTTCGAGCAGGGGCAGACCAAGGCCTTCATCGTGGGAGGTGCAGAGGAACAGGTCAGCCCGCTGAAGCAACTGCTTGACGCGATAGCCGGGTTGGTACCCGTGCAGCGCCACGCCGGGCATGGTTTCAAACATCTCCCAGCCATTGCCCCAGCCTTGCCGCCCGATGATGTCCAGCGTCGCATCCGGAAAACCCTGCGCGCGCAGCGCGCTGACGATGTTCGCAGCTGCCATGAAATTCTTCCGCGGCTCCAGCGTTCCCAGCGCAACCAGGCGCAACGGCCGCGGAGGCTGATCCCGCTTGGCCCTTGTCCCCGGGTCCAGGCCAAACACGTTGCGGACCGGCGGCCGATACAGCGTCACTTCGGCGTCGGTACGACAATGGGCGGCCAATTTCCGCCTCGTGTCGTTGGAGTTTGTGAGAAAGCGTGGGTAATGACGCAACGCGAGCTTGAAGGGCCCGGCCATATACAGCCGCGCGCGGGCGTTGAGCTCGGCCCGTCGTGTAATCAGGAAATCGTCGTGGATATAGGGCAGCACGCGCGATGCGAAAGGCCGCAGCAGCGGACTGGGTGGAAAGCCCGGACATACAAGGACCGACGACGGGGTAGCCAGCCGGATCGGCAGCCCGAGGTTTTGTGTCGTCAGCATCTGGCGGATACCGTGTGCGGTCACCGGCACAATGTCGAGCGGCGCAAGCGCGTCCGCGGAGAATAGCTCGAGCGTGATGCGCTCTAACCCGGTGACATGACGTCCGAGATGGGTGTTGTCGATATAGATCGTCATGCAGTCGTCTCCCGAGTTTGATACCGGATGCGGTTGGTACTCACTGCTTGACGCGCCTGCGAGCGCGCGGCAACGCGGCGTGGCTCGCGCGGCAGCAGCAACGAAATGAGGATCACGAACTGCGTGAGCTGGATATTCTTCGACGAAAAGCTCACCGAACTGGCGGCGATGGTGATGACGAGGAAGATGATCGCCCACACGCTTGCGTCCGAGCGCCGGATGATTTCGATGAAGAAGCAAACCAGTCCGATCGTCAGCAGGGCGGTGTGAATGATACCGAACTGCACGACGCAGGAGATCCAGAAATTCTCGATGCCATAGTTGAGGCCGAGCTGGCTTTGCAGCGCGTTCACCCGCACCGGGTTGGGTCCGAGCAACAATTCGTGCCAGTCGAAGTGCGACAGCAGGTTGAAGGTGGCATAGCGCGCCAGCGTGCTGCCCTTGTCCGATGAAAAGCGCAGCAGCATCTTGTCGAAAATGCCGAGATCGAGTGCGGCGAATATGCCGGCACCGGCGACAAACAGGACGCAGATGGCGATGATGGCCGCCGGAAGCGGCACGCGTTTGCCGCGCAGCAGCCGCAAGGCTTCCATCCCGACGAAGAGCCCGATGATTGCCAGTACCGTGACGAGCGCCGTTCTGCCGCCGAAGGCCATCAACGAACCCAGGCAGAAGGCGATCAACGGCAGCCGAAGAACGATGGGCGGACAAAGTCGGGGACGAAGAACGAGCGCGAGAATATAGGCTGCGACGAGGCCGGACGCCGTGAGCGGATGGCCGAGCAACGCGGACGAGCGCCACTCTCCCATGACGACGATATCCCCGAGTGTCAGCGGAATCAGGCGGCGACCGGAGAAATACTCATAATAACCGAGCACGATATTCAGGAGAATTGTCGCGTGGATGGCCCAGATCAGCGGCCGTTTCTGTGAAGGCCCGAGCCGCCAGACGGCGAGGCAAAGCACGACCGGCA
This sequence comes from Bradyrhizobium sp., assembly GCA_013695565.1. Classification (GTDB taxonomy): domain Bacteria; phylum Pseudomonadota; class Alphaproteobacteria; order Rhizobiales; family Xanthobacteraceae; genus Bradyrhizobium. The sequence goes on along the minus strand of JACDAG010000704.1, from coordinate 6,227 downwards.
ACAGGAAGGTGTCGATAATCACCGTGAAGGGACGTTCGAGCACGAACATCTGAACCAGCAGGAAAAGCCAGCATATCAGGTAGACGAACAGGAGCTTCGCGTCGGAAAGCATGCGATTGATCTCGCCGACCGGTCCACGGCTGCGCATCAGCAGCAGACCGAAAGCAAGGAAAGTAATGTAGGTGGCGGGATGCAGCTTTTCGATAAAGCTGCCCCCCGCCGTCACATAGTGGATTTTCCAGTTGGTCAGCATCGCCGATGAAATCGTGAATGTCGCGACCACGGCGAGCAGCAACGATGCGCCTGCGATCCATTCAATGAATCGATTGGCGGAAATGGCACGCGTCCGCGCATTGCCTGGCGTCCGCGATTCCCGCATCGCGGGAACCGCGGGGGCATGGCGGGAGAGGTTGGCGGGGGCAGCAGCTGCCCACGCGGGCCCCTGGGTCGGTCCGAGCTGCCTCACCGTGCAACTCCAGGATTGAGCGCCGCCGCCGCATAGGGCTTCAGATAGGCCGAGCTACGATAGTAATCGTAGAACTGCAGCCGGTTGAGATCGACCTGGGTAAGCACCGTCCCCAGGATCCGGTCGCTGACAGGAGCCAGCAGGTCGATGGTGTGAGAAAATACCTCGCCCGGCGTCTGGTCCCATGCCAATGCGAGGACGATGCGATCGGCTAGTTCGGCCAGCGCCCGCCCATCCACCAGCGGCACCGATGGAGGAGAGTCGATGATGATCAGCTCAAAGCGCTGTCGCAGGTGATCGAGAACATCGACAATCCGTTCGGAAAACATCAGCTCCGTTATGATTTCGACCTCCTGGACGGTGGTCGAAGGCAGAATCGAAAGGCCGGTACTGCGGTCGGTCAGGATGGCTTGCTCAAGGGTGGCCCGGCCCAACGCGACTTCCAGCAGGCCGATTTCGGCGCGGGGACAAAGTGCCCGCGTCACTTGGGGATTACGGAGGTCGCCGTCGATGAGGAGGGTCCGGATCCCCAATGTTGCCAGCGATTGAGCGAGATTTACGGCGAGCGTCGTCTTGCCCTCGCTGTCGAGCGCAGAGCTGACAAGGACGACCTTGATCGGCTGCAAGCGCATCGTACGCTGAAGGGCCAGGCGAACGGCGCGTATCGCTTCCGCAAAAAACGTTCCGGGTTGATCGATCGCATAGCGCATCAATGGCGGCTGCAACGCAGGCGGCAGCAGCTTCATGGTCCTTGGGTCGTGCCGGCCCAATTCGTCGCGTCCGCGACGGGCGCGACCGGCGAGTTCGCGTGCATTGATGGAGGGGAGGGCGGCAAGCGCGGGTACGCCGGAGATAGCCTCCGCCCGTTCGAGCGTTTTGACCCGATCGTCGAGGTAATCGGTGAGAAAGGCCAGAACGCTGCCGGCACCGAGGCCCAGCATCATGGCAAGGCCGAGAATCAGCAATGTCTTCGGTGAGGACGGTCGGATCGGAATGCTCGCCTTCGCCACGATCCGGGAATCCGGCATCTCGAGGCTTTCCTGCGCCGTGGTTTCCTTGGACCGGGCCAGATAGGATTCGTAAAGGGTACGGTTGGCTTCGGCTTCGCGTTGCAATTCATGCAAACGCACCTGGGCCTGCCCCGAAGAGGTCGATATCCCCTGGAGTTGATCGAGGCTTTGCTTCAGCGAAGTCTCACGGGAACGCGCGACGTCGTAATCGTGCTTGGTGCTGTCGAGGATGCGCCGGATCTCGTCGTTGATCAGCCGCTGGGTGTCCCGCAGTTGCGCGCGCACGTTTGCGACAAGCGGATGTCGCGCCCCGTATTTGCTGGACAGATCGGCTTCGTTCTTGGCGATATCGGCATACTGCGTGCGAAGCTTCGTGATCATGTCCGACGAGATGGCGGCGGCGATGCCGCCGGGGTCTGCGCCGGACTTGGCGATCTCCTGAACCTGATCGTACTTCGCGCGCGCTTCCGCGGTCTGCACGCGCGTGGCTATCAGCTTGTTGTTGAGGTCCGAGATCTGCTGATCGTTGACGGTGACACCCTGTGCCACCGACAGATTGTTGGCGGAACGAAAATCCTCGACCGCCTTTTCGGAAACACCAACTCTCGATTTTAGTTCGTTGATCTGGCCGCCCAGCCAGGTGGCAGCGATACGGGTCGCGTCATATTTGGCGCGGACTTGCTCCTCGAAATAGGCATCCGCGATCGCGTTGGCGATGGTTGCAGCCTTCTGCGGCGATTCGGAGCTGACATTGATATCGACGAGGAACGTGGTTCCCTGCCGGGTGACCTTCATTCGCTTCTGGAGAATTTCTACAGACCTCGAGCGAGCGGCGTCCTCAGGGCTCGCGCCGTCGCCCTGACTGGAACTGCTGAACAGGCGCTTGATCGGATCCAGAAAACCTGGTTTCGGCGTGAACTCAACGTCGTCGGTGAGCTTCAGCTTGCGGATCACCCGATCCAGAATCGCGACCGACTGGATCAGAAGTGTCTGGCTTTCGATCGTGGCATCGTCGGTACCGAAATTCGACAATACGGATTGATTGGTTTCGACGACACTGGCCCGTCGCGGATCGACGAGCACTGTGGACGTCGCCGTATATAAAGTGCTGACCGCCAGAACATACGCCAGCGCGAGCCCCACCAGCGCGACCGCAGGCAACGCCACTTGCTTGTAACGCCGGCGCAGAATGCGGTCCATTTCACGCAAATCGACCGTCGGTTGCTGCCAGCCGGCAACGACGGGCGAGGGGGCCTCTTCCTGTATCTGATATGGCTGGTCAGAACTGCGCTGTAACATTCAATCCCACCAGATGTTTGTCGTAGCTGAAGACGGCGACGTCGCTGTCGCGCGCGGTGTAGCGATAGTAGGCGGAGATGGAGCTGAAGCGGTTCGTCAGGTATTTGACGCGGGCATCCGACGTCGTGACGCGGTCTTTGCGCTGTTGTCCGAAGAAGCGGTCGGTTTCATACCCTCCGGCGAGCGAGACGATCACGTTGCGGCGCAATTCGTAATCGAGCCCGAGCTGCAGGGCATTCGCGAGTACACCGGTCGCACTGGTGTCCGAAGTCTGCGTGACGATCTGTTCGGCGTTGAAATGGATGTCAAGGAGAGGGGTTGGTCGCCACGTCAGCCGGGCGCGATAGGAGGGACCTTCGACGGTGCCGATCGTCGGATCGTCGAAGCGTTGCTGGACATAGCCCGCGCCGAATTCGCCGGTGACCAGATTGCCCAACCCGATGGTAAATCCCGACAGCGCGCGGTAGCCGTGGGAATCCAGGGTGTGGCCGGGAATGCCGCGGATGTCGCGCTGGTTGCCTTCGACACCGCCGAACCAGCCGAGAGCGGAAGAGAAGGCGTAGTCGATCCGGCTGTGGAGCGAATAGAGCTGGCCGTCGCGGCCGTCCTGATTGATGACAGTGCCATCCTGGGCCTGCGCCGATCCGAAATCATATGAATCGGTACGAAATCCGATCGATGTCGTCAGCCGGTTGAACTGCTTGCGAAGGGTGATATCGCCGGACAGAAGATTATAAGGTGTCGGCGTTATGGCATTGGTCGGCGCGCTCAGCGTGCCGACGCCTTCGTTTAGATGGGCGATCTGGAAGTTGGTGAGTAGCGCCATATCATGGGCGATATCGATCCAGGCGTTGCCCTTGAGGCTGGCGTTGGTCTGGTCGAGGCTGGAGTTCTGGTTGTAGACCGTCGATTGCGTGTTCAGCTTGAGGTCGATGCCGTGCCGGTCCCACAAAGTATGGGCGCGGAGTGCCGGTTCGAACACCGCGGCCGCGTCGGCGCGTTTTGTGGTGCCCGACGAAAAGACGTTGCTGTCGTAGAAGCCGCCGGAAATCAGCGCCGGGTTGAACATCCAGGATCCGGCCCGGATCCCGACGGGTTCATAGCCAGGTTGTTGTCGCTTCTTCACAGGCATGTCCTCGGGTGGAACTTCTTCGCGATTGTCCGGATCGGTCAGATCCGGCAGCGACGACGGCTCAAAAATTTTCTGGGCATTCCATGGCGAAGCCATCTCCTCGGTGGTCCACGGAATAGCCTGCGCACATGCAGGCGATCCGAGACCGAGCAGGATCGCGGTCGCAGGTGCCGAAGCAATGAGCAGCCCGCGGCGGCCGGATCGATCCGCTGAGTATGATTTCTCCTCGCGCGTTTTCGCGGCCTCCATCTCTGCAAATGCCAACGTACGAACCATCAACTCTTCTCTTGCGGGGATCTTCGAAGCATCGACGACACGGAGTGTTCGTCTGCCGCTCAAAAAATCATCGCGGACCGCACATCAAGAGGGCAAGCCCAGGAAGGCAAGCCTCGTTGCAATCCGCACGGTCACAGTCTTACGAAGCTTTGCGTTGCCAGATCATTCTGCATTCAGAAAGAGACTCCCCCAGCGGTAACGCGTGCCGCGCGGAAAAGTTTTCTGCATTGCAAAATATTGCGCACTGCAAATCGACGACACTATGGCAGATCGTCTGATCACAGTTTCGACTCACATGAATCGAGATCACGCGCACGGCGATCGCTAGAAGTAGCGTTCCGGAATCCGTATGTTGTCACCCGGAAAAACCGGAACGGGTGAATCGAGTCCGTATATCTCCTCGCCGCCACCGCCGGCGCGGCGCAGATAGACCTTGTTCTCGTTGGCGCGATAGGTAAATCCACCAGCGCTAGCAACTGCGTCCATCACGGTGAGGCCGAGACGATAGGGATACTCGCCACTCTTCTTGACCTCGCCAAGAATGTAATAGGGGCGATAAACGGCGATCTCGACGTTGACGCGCGGATCTCGCACGATTCCCTTTGATAATGCGGACGTAATCGCGCGCTCGAGCTGTCGCGTCGTCAGGCCCGCGGCCCTGAGGCGTCCGGCCAACGGAACCGAAACCTGACCGCCGTTATCGATTTCATATTCGCCGGTGATCTCGGGCTCGCCATAGACCTTGACGCGAATTCTGTCATTTGATCCGAGCACGTACGTCGCGGGTTGGGATGCGGATGGAGGCAGTGCGGCTGTCTGCGCCAAGGCAGGCGACGGGAAGCCAGCGTCGATGCAAGTGAGAAACGCAAGGAATAAGAGAAACGGTAGGCCGGCATTCCCAGTTGATCGTCGTCGCATGGCTGTGTCCCCATCTCGCAATAGCCTTCGATGATTGGGAAGCAAACACGGCAAAAGAATGTGATGGAGAGTTCCGCTCATGATGCGAGCGTCGAATGCTGCATCCCTGACAACATCGGCACAAAAAGTGCGCAACGATGCGAGCTTCACAAAATCAGGATGTCAGTTCCGTCGATCGCGACACTGGTTGGAGTTCCAGGGTTCCGCGCGCCGGTGTCGATGTTGATTCGGATGCGGATATCACCGAAGGCATAGATGCGCGTGTCTGCCGGCGTCAAAGGGGAAACAGACAAGGTGCGAACGGAATAGATCGGCCGCATGATGTGCGAGTTCGATCATGGAACCGTTTTCGCGGTCGGTCGAAAGCAATGCGGCGCCGTCCTCTGGCGAGCGAGTCAAACCGCTCAAAAGAAGATCAGGCGGATCACGATAATGATCAAAACCCAGGCAATTGCGTTTGCGACAATGATGCGGTTCCGCAGCAGCGATCAGGCGCGCCGTGTCGTTCCGGTATAGGGCCGCTTGCGTGTTCTGCGATCATCATGTCCTTTCCTAGAAAATATTCCGGGACAGGCGATTTGTCGGCTGCAGCTGATTCGGCTTCTTGAAGTCGCGCGGTCATCTGCTGACTCGTCATGCGTCAAAGCGAACATTCGCGCGGAAAAACTACAATGCGTCACTTAGCATTCAATGAACTTGATCGTTCAAACGATCCAGAAATAGCAAAGCACGAAATCCGGAAGCTGCAATCAACTCGTCACAAGTTGCAGGCGCGCGATTATGCATGGCAGCGTCAAGCCTTACGCAGCGCATTGTTTGAGCAGAACGAACTAAGCGCTTCCTAACAAAGCGAATTTGCGCGGCGCACAAATTGTGTGGGCAGCGCGTCATGATCGAGCGCGCGATATTTTCTCGTTGTCGCCCAATTTCGCTCAAGAAGTTAGGAAATTTTAGAAGTGATGAATCGCTGGCACGTTTCGTCGAACTAAAGACTTCGCAGTGAACGTTTTCGAAGCACGGCAAGTGCATTTGCCGTGGCGGCTTTCGTTTGGCCTCGAGCCCACAGAGAGAGCGAATACAATGGTGTCCATCGTCACAGCCCGCTTTGATAGGGACAACGTCAGGC
>JACDAG010000470.1 GCA_013695565.1 Bradyrhizobium sp. | reverse complement strand
CTTTTTGCCCCACTGCTCGTTGATTGCAGCGCGCACCGCGCGGCGCACCGATTCTGCCATCGCGTCGGGATCGCGCCGCCGTGCCCGCGGCAAGCCCTCCACGGTCGAAACCACAGCGTCGAACACGATCTCGTCGATGACGGCTCCGGCCTTGTTCTTCTCGGGGATGCCGACCAGATCGACCTCGGGATCGTCAGCCAGTTCGCCCTTGTCGTTCACGGCGATCGCCACGAAGGCGCAGCCGGCAAAGGCCAGCTTGCGCCGTTCGATGACGGCGCGCGAATTGGAATCCTCCAGGATCGAGCCGTCCTTATAGAGCCGGCCCGAGGGCAGCTCCTCAATGATGCCGGGATCGCCCGGGCCCAGCTTGACGAGATCGCCGTTGCGGCAGATCAGGACCTTCGGCACTCCGGCGGCCCGCGCCAGCTTGGCGTGCTCGAACAGATGCAGCGCTTCGCCGTGGACCGGGATCAGGAGCTGCGGGCGCACCCACGAAATCATGTCGCGCAGTTCGTCGCGGCGCGGATGGCCGGAGACGTGGACCAGATCGGTGCGGTCGGTGATGACCTCGATGCCCTGCGTGACCAGGCCATTGATGATGCCGCCGACCGCCTTCTCATTGCCGGGAATGGTGCGCGAGGAGAAGATCACGCAGTCGCCCTTGTTCAGGGTGACCTGCGGATGATCGTCATTGGCGATGCGCGCCAGCGCCGCGCGCGGCTCGCCTTGGCTTCCCGTGCACAGCGCCAGCACCTTGTCCGGCGGGAAATGGCCGTAGAGATCGGCGCCGCGGAAATTCTGTACGCCGTCGAGATAGCCGGTTTCGCGTGCGACCTGCACCACGCGCTCCATGGCGCGGCCGACCACGACCACCTCGCGGCCGGCGGCCTTGGCGGCGTCCGCGACCGCCTTCAGGCGCGCGACGTTGGAAGCGAACGTAGTGACGGCGACGCGGCCCTTGGCGGCCATCACCAGCTTGGTAATCGTCGCGGCAACCTCGGTCTCCGAGGGCGAACGCCCCTCCCGCACCGCATTGGTGGAATCGCCGACCAGCGCCAGCACCCCGGCATCGCCGAGTTCCCGCAGCCGCCGCTCGTCGGTCGGCACGCCGATGATCGGCGTCGGATCGATCTTCCAGTCGCCGGTATGCAGCACGGTGCCGACGGAGGTTTGGATCGCCAGCGCGTGCGATTCCGGAATCGAATGCGCGACCGGGATGAATTCGACGTTGAACGGACCGAGATCTATCCGGCCGCCCGAGGGCACCACCGTGACCGGAATTTTCGGCGCATTGCGCTCGGCCGCCAGTTTGGCCTCGAACAGCGCCGCGCTGAACTTGGTCGCGTAGATCTTGCACTGCAGCTTCGGCCAGAGGTCTATGATCGCGCCGAAATGATCCTCATGGGCGTGCGTCAGCACCAGCCCCATCAGGTTCTTGCGCTCTTTTATCAGAAAGCTGATGTCGGGCATGATCAGGTCGATGCCCGGCAGATGCTCTTCGTCGCCAAAGGAGACGCCGAGATCGACCGCGAGCCAGGACCGCTGGTGGCGGTTGCCAAGCCCGTAGATCGACAGGTTCATGCCGATCTCGCCGACGCCGCCGAGGGGCGCAAAGGTCAGTTCATCTGGTCTCGCCATCAGGCAGTTCCCACGGAGGCCGCCGAGCCAAAATAAACCTCGCCCGCGGCGATCGGGAGGTGCTTGCCGTCAGCGGTCCGGACGATCAGGCAGCCGCTTTCATCTATCGTGTCGAACGTACCTGCGATAGTCGCAGCTCCGGTCTGGATCGCCACCGGCTCGCCGAGCCCGGCGGCGCGCTGCAGCCACAGCCGGCGGATTTCAGCAAAGCCGCGGCCATTGTCCCAGATCCCAGAGAATTCGACCCAGGCGTCGGACAGTACGGCAAACAGCTCCTCGGCGCCGACATGGACACCGAGTGCGGCCAGCGAGATGGCCGGAGTCGGCGTGCCCGTGGGTGCGCCGACCACATTGGTCCCGATCCCGACCACAACCGCCAGCCGGCTCGGCGCCATTGCCTCGGCTTCGAGCGAAATGCCGACCAGCTTTTGCTTTTCAACCAGCACGTCGTTCGGCCATTTCAGTTGGAATTTCAATGGGTCAGAGCCCGCCCTTCGCAGATTGGCTTCGATGCTCACCTGTTGCAGCGCGCTTGCAATCGAAAGCCCGGCGGCAAAGCCCAACGTCGCGGCGGTCGCGGGCGGGACGTCGATGACCTCCAGAACGCTGCTGGCGAGGTTGCCACGCGGCGCGGTCCAGGCGCGCTGACGCCGTCCCTTTCCTGCCGTCTGCATCGTGGTGACGAACCACATCGAGCCGCGCGCGCCGTCGCGGGCATGCGCCATGGCCTCGGTATTGGTCGAGCCGACCTCGTCGAAGGCGGCGAGACGGTAACCCGCCGATATGGCCCGGGAACCGAGCGCGAAGGCCATCAGGGCTGACCCGGCTTAGCCAAAGCCGGCTGGGCGTCCATGTTTTTTTTGGTCATGATCTTCTCCGAAAACCGGGATCCACTTTTCGGGATCATGCCCTAAAAGAGCGACTTCGCCGCGGCCGTGGCCACGCTGACCAACGGCCCCGGATAGACGAAGAAGAAGATCGTGAAGATGCCCGAAATCGCCAGCACCACGCGCAGTTCCGTGCGCATCGGATCGAGCTCCCCGGCCGGCTCGTCGAAATACATCACCTTGATGATGGTGAGATAGTAAAACGCGCCTACCACGCTGGCGAGCACGCCGACCACGGCCAGCGTGAACAGGCCCGCTTTGATCGCAGCGACGAAGACATACCATTTGGCGAAGAAGCCGGCGAGCGGCGGAATGCCGGCGAGCGAGAACAGCAGCATCGCAAAGAAGAAGGCGAGCAGCGGATTGGTACGCGAAAGGCCCGCGAAATCGCTGATCTGTTCCATCGCCAGGCCGTTGCGCTTCATGGTCAGGATGACCGAGAACGTGCCGAGCGTCATCGCGACATAGATCGCGATATAAACCAGCACGCCCTGGGCGCCCTCGACGGTGCCGGCCGCAAGCCCGACCAGCGCAAAGCCCATGTGGCCGATCGACGAATAGGCCATCAGGCGCTTGATGTTCTTCTGCCCGATGGCGGCGAACGAGCCCAGCACCATCGAGGCAATCGCCACGAACACGATGATCTGCTGCCATTGCGAGACGATGCCCGGAAACGCCGTCAGCGCCACGCGGGTGAATACCGCGAGGGCTGCGACCTTCGGCGCCGAGGCAAAGAACGCGGTGACCGGCGTCGGCGCGCCCTCATAGACGTCGGGGGTCCACATGTGGAAGGGCACCGCCGACACCTTGAAGCAGAGGCCGGCGAGCAGGAAGACGAGGCCGAACACGATGCCG
>JACDAG010000666.1 GCA_013695565.1 Bradyrhizobium sp. | reverse complement strand
GCTCGTTCGGCCTGTTCGTGCCGTTCGTGCATCTCGTCCCCTATGCCTGCGACCACGGCATTGCGCCCTCGTCCGCCGTGCTGCTGCTTGGCGTCATCGGTATCGGCTCCACCGCCGGACGCTTTTTCCTCGGCGGGTTCGCCGACCGGATCGGCCGCCAGTCCGCCCTGCAGCTGCTGTTCGTCGGCATGGCGATTGCGCTGGCGACCTGGCTGATCTCGACGAATTTCTGGCAGCTCGCCGGCTTCGCGTTCGTCTACGGCATGATCTACGGCGCCTGGGTCGCGGTGCTTCCGGCCGTGGTGATGGACACTTTCGGCGGCCGCCATGTCAGCGGCATCATCGGCATCCTCTACACCAGCGTCGCCTTCGGCACCCTGATCGGTCCGAGCGCCGCCGGCTTCGCGTTCGATCTCACGGCCGATTATACGCTGCCGATCCTGGCCGGTGTCGGCGCCAACATCATCGCCGCCGCCATCGTCGCTTTCATGTTCCGGAAAGCCGCCGCAATCACGGAGAATTAGACCTGCCGAGGTTGTCATCGGCCCCATCCGCTACCGGGCTAACGCTTCGTTAACCAGACTTGCTAACGCCAATTCCATCTCGGTGCGGTAGCAAAGGCATGGGCCGGGAGTGCGCAATACTGCTTCCGGGACCAACTCCTGGCAGCGATCTCGTTCAATGGGTTCAATCAGCACCGCCTCAATCAAGATCATGCCCATCGTTCGCGGCGGCCCGATCCGCTGGCTGATCCTGGGCGGCGTGCTGCTGATCGCCACCATCGCGATCGGCGCGACCGTCATGGCCAGCAATTTTCGCGAGCGCGCGCTGCGCAACAGCGAGCGCGAGCTGGAAAACACCGTGCTGCTGCTGGCCCGCCATTTCGATCAGCAGCTCGAGGATTTCGAGGTGGTCCAGAAGGACCTGATCACCTTCATGCGGTCCACCGGGATCGCGACGATGGAGAATTACAGGCTCCGGATGTCCACCGAGGACATCCATCTGATGCTCAAGTCCAAGATGGACGCGCTGGCCTATGTCGGCGGCATCAACGTCTTCGACGCTGACGGCAGGCTGATCAACTCCTCGGTCGCCTGGCCCGCCCCGCCCGTCAGCGTCGCGGACCGGGCCTACTTCAAGACCTTCAAGTCCAGGCCGGAATCGCCGGCCATGCTGATCGAACCGGTCTACAGCCGCATCACCGGCGTCTGGACGACCGTGATCGCGCGCAAGGTCACGGGGCCGAACGGCGAGTTCCTCGGCGCCATCGGCCGCGGCATCGAACCGGCCAATTTCGAAAAATTCCTCGCCTCCGTGGCGCTCGGATCCGATGCGGCGATCGCCATCCACCACCGCGACGGCACGCTGCTCGCCCGCCATCCCTATGCCGCTGACATGATCGGTCGAAACTTCAGGACCGGCGCCGCCAGCCAGCAACAGGTCTTCGAACTCACCCATACCACGTCCCGCCTGACCAGCCCGATCGACGGCAAGGACCGGGTGATCTCCTCCCGCGCGCTGAGCAAGTTTCCGATCGTGATCGTCGCATCGACGACCACATCCGCCGCGCTCGCCGACTGGCGCGAGCAGATCTCGATCCTGATCGCGGTGGCCGGCCTGTCCGTGCTGGCGATTGCCGTGCTGCTGTTTCTGGTGGTGCGCAAGCTCTCGCAGCAGCACCGCGCTTCGCGGCAGCGGCTGACGCTGGAAAAGCAGCGCCTCGACACCGCCGTCAACAACATGACGCAGGGCCTGCTGCTGTTCGATTCCTCGCAGCGCCTCGTGATCTGCAACCAGCGCTACCTCGACATATACGGCCTGTCGGCCGAGATCATAAAACCGGGCTGCAGCTTCCGCGACGTGATCGCGCATCGCAAGCAAACCGGATCGTTCACCGGCGATGTCGACCAGTATGTCGCGCGGGTGCTGCGCGACATCGGGCACCGCAACGCCATGATCATCACGACGCCCGACGGGCGTTCGGTGCAGATCGTCAACGAGCCGCTGGCAGACGGCGGCTGGGTGGCGACCCACGAGGATGTCACCGAACAGCGCCGCGCCGAGCAACGCATCACCCATCTCGCCCATTACGACGCGCTGACGGACCTGCCGAACCGCACCTTGTTCCACGAACAGATCAAGCGCGAATTGGCCCACGCCGCGCCCGACCGGCAGCTTGCGGTGCTCTATATCGACATCGACGAATTCAAGAGCGTCAACGATTCGCTCGGACACATGATCGGCGACGAGTTGCTCAAGGGCGTCGCGGTCAGCCTGCGCGGTTGCGTGCGCGAGGGCGATTTCGTCGCCCGTCTGGGCGGTGACGAATTCGCCATCGTCCAGACCGGCGTGACCTGCGCCGACGACGTCGCCGACCTCATCCATCGCATCTACGACGCGATCCGCTCGCCCTATGAATGCCTCGGCCATCAGGTGACCACCGATGCCTCGATCGGCATCGCGCTGGCACCGCAGGATGGGTCCGACCTCGACCAGATCCTGAAAAATGCGGATCTGGCGATGTACGCCGCCAAGGCCGCGGGCCGCCGCACCCACCGCTTCTTCAAACCCGATATGGATGCCCAGGTCCGTGCCCGCCGCATGCTGGAAATGGACCTGCGCCAGGCCATCGTGGATGGCGGCTTCGAGGTCTATTACCAGCCTTGTCTCAGCCTGCAGGACAACCGGATCACCGGCTGCGAAGCGCTGGTGCGTTGGCGCCATCCGGAGCGCGACATGATTTCGCCGGCCGACTTCATTCCGATCGCCGAGGAAACCGGCCTGATCAATCAGCTCGGCGAGTGGGTGCTGACCACCGCGTGCACCGAAGCCGCGACCTGGCCGGACGATATCCGCCTGGCGGTCAACGTCTCGCCGGTGCAGTTCAAGAGCGGCACGTTGGCGCTGAAGGTGATTGCGGCACTTGGGGCCTCGGGCTTGCCCGCGGGCCGGCTGGAGCTCGAGATCACCGAGGCGGTGCTGATCCGCGACGACGATGTGGCGCTCGCCGTGCTGCACCAGCTTCGCGCCATCGGGGTCAGGATCGCGCTCGACGATTTCGGCACCGGCTATTCCTCGCTGAGCTATCTGCAGCGCTTCCCGTTCGACAAGATCAAGATCGACCGCTGCTTCGTCACCGATATTGCCGAGCCGGAAGGGTCGGCCAGCATCGTCGAGGCGGTCGTCAACATCGCCGCCGCGCGCCGCATGACGACGACGGCCGAAGGCGTCGAGACCGAGCAGCAGCGCGAACTGCTGCGCGCGCTCGGCTGTTCGGAGATGCAGGGCTATCTGTTCAGCGCGCCAAAGCCCGCCGCCGACATCAAGCCCCTGCTGCTTGCGCACCAGCCGACGCCCGCGAGCCCTGCCCGTCTCGCAAGCGCAAGGCCGCGGTTCGTACGGCCTGAGCGAAACGCTTCCTAGTTCGCAACCGGCCGCTTCGTAGCCGCCACCGGTACGTTGGCATTGACGGTGACGCCGCGCAGCAGATTGTAGGCGGCCCCAAGCGCCTTGTCGTCCTTCTCGGACGGCGGCACGTAGGATTGCGAACCGGTCTGCTCGGCGCCGTCCGCCGCCAGATGCCCGCGCATCGACGCTTCGCCCTTCAGTTCCGAACGGCTCTTCAACTCGTCCGGCACGTCCTGCAGCACTTCGATATCGGGCGTGACGCCCTGGGCCTGGATCGATTTTCCGGACGGCGTGTAGTAACGCGCGGTCGTCAGCGCCAGCGCGCCGTTATTTGACCCGAGCGGAATGATGGTCTGTACCGAGCCTTTGCCGAACGAGCGCGTTCCGATGATGGTGGCGCGCTTGTGATCGCGCAAGGCGCCGGCCACGATCTCGGAGGCCGATGCGGAGCCACCGTTGATCAGAACCACCAGCGGTTTGCCCTTGGTCAGATCGCCGCCGCGCGCCACAAAGCGCTGGGTTTCCTCCGGCGTGCGGCCGCGGGTCGAGACCACCTCGCCGCGCCCCATGAACGCGCTCGACACCGAGACCGCCTGATCGAGCAAGCCGCCCGGATTGTTGCGGAGGTCGACGACGTAGCCCGCGAGCTTGTCGGACGGTATCGCCTTCGAGATATCCGTGATCGCCTTGCGCAGGCCGTCGGTGGTCTGCTCGTTGAAACTGGTGATCCTGATATAGCCGATATCGCCCCCTCGATGCGGAAGCGCACCGGCCGCACCCGGATGACTTCACGCACGATCGCGACATCGACCGGCGCGTCCGCGCCCTTGCGGA
>JACDAG010000659.1 GCA_013695565.1 Bradyrhizobium sp. | reverse complement strand
GCACCCACCAATGGCCCGAACAACAGCCCGGCGCCGCCAAGCGCCGCCATGATCAGTATTTTCACCGAGATCAGGATGCCGAGGCCGGATTCCGGATCGACGAACCCGAACATCATCGCATAGAGCGCACCGGCAACGCTGGTCAGCCCGGCACTGAGCATGAACGCATAGAGCTTGGTGCGGCTTGCAGGCGCGCCGAGCGAACGCGCCGCGCGTTCGGAATCCTTGATGGCGCGCAGATAAAATCCCATCCGGCTATTGGTCATCCACCAGGTGATCCCGAGCGTAATGAGGAGCACGGTCAGGAACAGATAGTAGTACGGCAGCGCCGAGATGAAGGAGAGATCGAACACGGTGCGGGGCACGGTCGGGCCAGAGAGGCCGACGGCCGCGCCGAGAAACTCGACGTTGGTCACGATCAGCCGGGCGAGTTCGGCAACCGCAATGGTCGCCATGCTGAAATAGTGTCCGGACAGCCTTAGCGTCGGCACGCCGATCACGGCGGCGATCAGCACGCTGGCAACGATGCCGGCGGGGACGCCGACCATCGGCGGCAAGCCGAAATGCGAATACGCCGCCATCGAGGCATACGCGCCGCAGCCGAAGAACACGACGTGTCCGACCGACACCTGGCCGGCATAGCCGCCGATGATATTCCAGGCCGAGGCCGCGATGGCATACAGCAGGATCAACGCGCCCAGCCGCTGCTGGAACGGGGTTGCAAATACCAGCGGGTAGATGATGACGAGCGCAAGCGCGACCGAGGGCCAGATAAGACGCCGCATCACATCTTGCCCATCAAGCCTTGCGGCCGGAACCAGAGAAAACAGAGGAACAGCGAATACACCACGATGTCCTTGTAGACGCCGCCGATCAAATACGCCGACACCGATTCGATGACGCCGATCAGAAGCCCCGCGACCAGCGCGCCCGGCACGCTGCCGAAACCGCCCAGCGACACCGTAACAAACGCGACGATGCCGAGCGTCTCGCCAACGCTGGGCGAGATGTAGAAGAAGGTCGCGATCAGTGCACCGGCGAGCCCCGTTGCACCCGCCGCGATCGCCCAGGCGATCGCCTGCATGCTGTCGGGACGGATCCCCATCAGTTGCGCCGCGGTCGCATCCTCGGACACCGCCAGCATCTTGGAGCCCAGCGACGTGCGCGTCAGCAACAGATGCAGTCCGAGCGTCACGAGCAAAGCAACGACACCGGCCAGAAGCCTTGAGGCCTGCAGCTTGATGCCGAACACGTCATAGGTGCCGCCGACGAGATCGCCGGGCAGCGTCAGGAAGTTGGCGCCAAAGCCCCAGAACACGGTGTAACGCAGCAACAGCGCAAGGCCGAAGGTGCCGAGAATCTGGGCCAGCATCGGCCCCTTCATGACGCTGCGGATCAGCCCGAAATAGACGATGATACCGACGGTCGCCAGCACGAGCGCCGCGACAGGTGCGCCGACAAACGGTCCGACGCCGAGCACGGTCCAGACCACGAACGCCACATACATGCCGAGCATGACGAAATCGCCATGCGCGAAATTGACGATGTTCATCATGCCCCAGATCAAGGTGAGGCCCGACGAGAAAAGTGCGTAGACCGCGCCGAGCAACAGGCCGCCGACGATCACCTGAACGAGGATGGAGGACATGTGTCTTAGGGCTTACCCTGACGGCTTGCGGGTTGAACGTCGGCGTTGACGAAGCGATGAAGCGACAAGGGCGGGACTGACGTTCCGCCCTCTGAGGTTTTACCAGCCCTTGTAGGGGAATACAGGCGCGGTCTTGGCCAGTTGCTTCGGCCAGACCGGCACATAATTCTCGCCTTCCAGCTGGATCACGAGACCGGCGGCCAGAATGTTCTGACCCTTTTCATCGAACTTCACGCCCTTGTAGCCCATGATCAACTGATCGGGCTTGAGGTCGGTGGCCTTCAGCGCCGCCTGGATCTTGGCGGGCTCGGTCGAACCGGCGCGGTCGATCGCATCCATCAGCACGAAGAAGCCCTGCATCTGGCGCGCAGCGGTATCGTCGAGATCGTCACCGCCGCTCTTCTTCTTGTACATTTCGTTGATCAGGTAGGTCGGCGTTCCCGCCGCACCAATCGCAAAAGACGAGCGGTTGAAAATGCCCTGGATCGACTTTCCGACCGTCTTCAGCGTCGATGGATCGGAGAAGCCGGCATTGTCGGCGATCATCATCGGCGGCTTGTAATCGAGCGCCTGGAAAGTCTTGGCATAGAGGATCGCGTCCGACGTGTAGCTGATCATGATGACCACGTCCGGCTTCTTGTCCTTGAGCTGCAGCACCTGGCTCTGCAGGTCAGTCGTATTGGCCGAATAGGCGATGTCCTGGGCGATCGCCAGGCCGTTCTCCTTGAACAGCGCCGTGATCACGTTCGCAACGGAGGTGCCGTATTCGGTGTTTTCATGCACCAGCGCGATGTTGTCGACCTTTTGCCCGGCGGCTTTCATGTCCTTGAGAAAGTCGAGATAGATTCGTGCGAAGTCGCCCGCCACCGGGGTGGTCCGGAAGAACCATTTGAAGCCGCGCTCGGTGAGGTTGGCCGCGACCGACTCGCCGTTGACGAAGGGAATGCCGTATTTCTCGGCGATCGCGCTTGCGGTTACCGTGATGCCGGACTGGTAGGCGCCGGTGAGCGCCACCACCTTCTCTTCGGTGATCAGGCGAAGTGCCTGGTTCTGCCCGGCGGCGGGGGTGCCCTGGTTGTCGGCGAACACGACTTCGACCTTGGCGCCGCCGAGGCCTTTGAGGCCGGCGTTCTTGGTCACCGGCAGATTGCCGAGCCCGGGGTTGCCGGTGTTGATGATCTCGACCGCGGTTTCGATCGCGGCCTTGCCGTGCACGCCGGCGCTGGCGGCGTTGCCGCTCAGGGGAAAGATCACGCCGATCTTGACGGTTTTTTCCTGGGCCGAGGCTGCGCCCACAAGCACCACCGACATCGCGGCGGCAGAAAGCAATCCAACGATATGCTTCAATCTCATTTTGAAATCTCCGAAAGGTCCCACCCGGTGCCGGGCCTTTTTCAGGCCCTGGATACGCCGGGCTTCACGCGCCCCGGCGCTGTTTTTGGTAGCGCAAGCATTGCATGCCGCCCTGGCATCGGCAAGTTACCGGCGGGCGGCCGCACGCTGTTGCCGACAGATCAATGGGCAGGCGCCCCTTCAACGACGACGCTACGGATCGGCTAATCTGCCTTCACGGCCACGTAGACGGTGTTGCTGGCATCGTGCTCACCTTGCCAATTGTCGAAGGTCACGATGTGGGATGTTGAGGTTGCAAAGACATCGGCCAGGGCGCGCTCAAGCGCAGCATCCGGCGGATCGTTCGACCACAGCGCGAAAACGCCGCCGGGCTTGAGATGGCCGGCGAGCCGCGCCAGACCATCCGGCTCATAGAACGCGGCGTGGCGCGGATGCAGCAATTTGCGCGGCGAATGATCGATATCGACCAGCACGGCATCGAACCGGCGCGCTTTCAAACTGGCATCGAAACCTTTTTCATCGAAGCCTTTTTCATCGAAGCCTTGGACCGAAGGCGACATCGCGAAGAAATCGCCGTGGACGAGGCGGCAGCGCGGATCGCCGGTCAGTCCCTTGCCGAGCGGAAGCAGGCCCTGCGCGTGCCATTCGATCACTTCTGCCAGCGCATCGACCACGATCAGCGATCGCACACGGGCGTTTTCCAGCACCGCGCATGCGGTGTAGCCGAGCCCGAGACCGCCGACCACGACGTCGAGATCCGCCCGATCGAGCGCCGCCAATCCGAGCCGCGCCAGTTCGATCTCGGCCAGCGTGAACTGGCTCGACATCAGGAATTCGTCGCCGAGCTTGATTTCGTAAACATCGACATCGGACATCGGCCGCCGCCGGCGCCTCAGGCTGAGCACGCCCATCGGCGTCGGCCGGAAATCCAGCTCTTCGAACGAACGGCTCATGCGCCCTGCCCTGACTGCGGCCCAGCCGCACGAAAAATGACCCGGAAATGCTGGGTCTCCCTGCAACAACGCCTTCCCCGCGCGCTTGCCAAGGGCGCAAGGTAGCGAGTAGAAGGGCGCCAGTTCGCCGGATTCTTGGAATTCGGCCGCTGCCAATTGCCCAACTGACAACTAAGCGATTGAAGTCATTGAGCAATTGTTGGGGAATGGTGTAACGGTAGCACAACAGACTCTGACTCTGTTTGTCTAGGTTCGAATCCTAGTTCCCCAGCCATTCCAGACGACCAGGCAAGTTCAGCCTGAAGTTTGTCGACGGCCTATCCGGCCCGATCGAATGCCTTGGGACGTTCCGATTTTCCCCCAAGGAAAGGTTCCCGATTGTGAACCATCTCACAGATTAAGGCCGCGGAAGGAGCAAAGCTGAACAGCCGTGCCTTTGGGCGGGCGCGGCAGTTGCTTACCGGCTTGCGCTGTAGGGGGACTGCAATGCGTCGCGATCTATCGATCAAGTCCGGCGGACTGGCCGGCACGTCGGACTTCAGGGTCGTGGCAAAGATCAAGCCGGGGTTTGTTCCTGCGCTCGATGCCGTCACCTACAAGACGCGGGTCAAGCGGGTGCTCAAGGCGCTGCATATCGGCCGCTCGGGCGGGCACGAATACGAACTGGCCCGGGTGCTTTCCGACGCCGTCGAGCGCGTTGGAAAGATTCACTCGGTGGGCATTGCGGTGCTCGAACCTGAGGACAAGGTGCTGCTCACCGTGACCTTCGACGGCGCATGGGAATCCTACGTGCGCGTCATCTGGCAGAAGGTGGCGCGGCTGCTCGACCTCATCTTCTGCAACACCGAAGACTACACCATCGGCTGGGAGAGCAGCTTCGAGGATTGGGGGATCTGGCTCAAGAAGGCGCAGACCGAGGCATCCTTTCTCTACGCGACGCCTGGCCTGACGGTCGACGATACCCGTTATCTGCGGATGCAGGAGCGGGTGTACCGGCGCGAAGCCGGTCAATCGGCCGAGTTGCGGGTTACAGGGATCCGGATTCCCACGGCAGAAGAAATCGCGCAGCAATCGATCCTGGAGCATGACGGCATGTTCGGCATCGACCCGACCAATGCCGGGTTCAGCAAACCGTTGACGATCGAGGCAGCCGGCCGACCGGCATTCACCCATGGAGTCCGCAGCCTGGTCGGCCTGTATCGGCTGACTGACCTCTACCCGACCGGTACCACGGACGCCAAGTTTCTGCATCGCGCGGCGCACGAGCTTCTCCCGGAGTTCGTCGCCCTGATCAACCAGGGCAACAGCTATCAGGACGCCATTGGCCGGGCATCGCTGCGGTTCGATGAAGCGATGCGCTGGATCCAGATCCCGCCCGACCAGCCTGCGGTCAGAACAGACCTGCCGTTGGCGTTACCGGTCGAGCCACCGCTGCACGATCTTGGCAATATACAGGCAGGCATTCTCACCCCCTACCCCGACGTCGATCACGGCTGCCTGCTGTTCGTGCAATTTACATCGGCGGTGGCAATGGCGGCGTTCCTCAGGGAACTGCGCGTGACGTCGGCGAGCGACGCCCTGACGGCGGGGCAGATCGCCACCAACATTGGCTTGACCGTCGCGGGCCTGCGCGTCGCGGGCCTCTCCGAGGATGAGGTGAACAGCCTTCCCGAGGAATTCGTGCAAGGCATGGAAATGCGCGCGGGCCTGCTCGGCGATGTGCGCTGGAATCATCCCCGGCGCTGGCGCCTGCCGGCATCGAACTGGCATCTCGGAGCCGACGCGCCAGACCTCGGCGAAGAGAATTCCGCGCCGCGCATCGACATGAGCGCGGTGCATGCGGTGGTTCAGGTTCGGCTCGTCTCCGGCGGCGCCGGTTCGACGATGGCGGCGTCCAGATCTGTCCTGATGACCGAACTGGAACGACTCGTCGCCGCTAATCCGGGCGTCAAGCCACTCTCGCTGCAATGGATGCAGCGGCAGCGCGATCAGGAGTCAGGTGCCGTACGGGACCATTTCGGCTTTTTCGACGGCAGTTCGAATCCGGTTGTGCGCAAGAGCGAGGCCGGCATCCGCTATCCAAACCAGGTGCATCTCGGCGACCTTCTGTGCGGCTATCCCAATCTCGCCGACAAGACGCCTCCATTCCAGGTCAAAGACAACCGCGCGCACGCCCTGCTTCGCGACGGCAGCTTCCTGGTCGTGCGCAAGCTGCGGCAGGACGTCGAGGCGCTCGAAGAAGTTCTTTACGAAGCCACGCGGCATGCCGCAGACGAAGTCGCTGCCGGCGCTCCGGGGCCCGTTCTGACGCGCGAAGAATTTCTCGCCAAGATGATGGGACGCTGGCCGATCGGTCATGCGAAGGCGGGCCAGCCGCTCGCTCGGCCCGCCCCCGTCTCCCCCTTCAATGACTTCAATTTCGACCACGATCCGCATGCCGAGTTGTGTCCGTTCCACGCCCACATCCGCCGCGTCAATCCGCGGGTCCGGGTCACGCTCGCCGACGCGGGCAGCCGGCCTCCGCGCATCGCCCGCCGCGGCATGTCGTATGGACCGGCCGCCCAGCGCAACTCGGGCGGTTACAACGCCATGCGCGAGAGCCTGCAGAACGAGCGCGGCCTCGTCTTCATGGCCTACAACGCCAGCATCGGAGAGCAATTCGAGGTGGTGCAACGCTGGCTCACCGCCGGCAACAGTTCGGGCTCATATTCTGGAGAAAGCGATCCCCTGTTCGGCCAGGCCGAGCCCGGCCGGCGCCGGTTTTTCCGTTTCACCGAGCAGGGTCAGACCGTGCGCATGGCGCTCGACGGCTCAGACCGGCTGCATGACGAACCCCGTCCCTTGGTTCGCCTGGAATGGGGCACCTATCTGTTCGCGCCATCCCGGAAGGCGCTGGGGACCTTGCAGGCATGGGCGCTGGCGCAGGCGGACAAGCGGACCATTGCGTGGAGTGCGGACGACGGCGAGGACGAAATCAAACGGCTGCGTGAGATCGAGTCCAGGCTCGGCGCGCTTGAGGCGATCACCGCCTGGAAAACCGTGCTTGAGGATCCCGATGCCAGCGCCAATTTCATCCACGCGTCGATCTGGGCGGCGATCCGCGAGCGACACGGCGGGGTATTGCGCACGCCGTACGGCATTCTGGTCGCCGACAGGGACATGGTCGGGCAGGTGTTCACCGATCCCCAACATCACCTGACGATCACGGGGTATCTGCCGCGAATGAACCGGTCGTTCGGCGTGCTCTATCTCGGGCTCGATGCCGGACAGCCCGATCACGCCTACGAGGACGAATCCGACGTCAGCAACCAGGCCATCATGGCGCTCGACCGGCCATTGACTTTCGACCAGGCGCGCAAATCGACGCTCGCCGCGCTGCAAAGACTGGTCAACACCACGATTCACTTCGCCAAGGAAGATGGCGAAGCGCGCTGGGACTTGACCGTGGACGTACGCGAACTGCTGGATCCCTTGCTGGCCGACTTCTGCGAGAAATGGTTCGGTCTGACCAAGCACGGCGGCTTTTTCCGTCGCGCCGGCTTCCGATGGGATTGGAAGGTCGGCGACCCACCCAACTACCCCGGACATTTCCTGGCGCCGTCGCGCTATATCTTCCAACCGCACCCGGGCCCCGAAGTGGAGAAAGTCGGCGCCGAGCATGGCGTGGCGGCGCGAACCGCCATGATCAACCTGTTGAACGCGATCGCCGCGACGACGACCGCGCCGGTCACGAAGGCCGTGCTCGATTCTCCACGCGGCCAGGGCGACATTCCGTTCGTCGCAAGGACGATCGCGGGCGCGATGATGGGCTTCATTCCGACCGTCGAAGGCAATCTGCGCCGGATCCTGAACGAGTGGCTTCGCGAGGGAGTTCTATGGTCGTTGCGCGCGCGCTATGCCGGTACCGAGGCCGTCGACTTTACCGACGCCTGCAACCGCCTCGGCAATGACTTCATTCCCACGATGCAACTGCGCGCGGTACCCGAACTGATCTGGCGGACCGCAGTCGTTTCGCACACGCTCGGCACTGGCCCGCATGAGGTTCATGTCAGTCCGGGTGAGATCATCGTTGCCGGTGCGGTGTCCGCCACACAGCAAAGTCTC
The DNA here is from genome assembly GCA_013695565.1 of Bradyrhizobium sp. Taxonomy (GTDB): domain Bacteria; phylum Pseudomonadota; class Alphaproteobacteria; order Rhizobiales; family Xanthobacteraceae; genus Bradyrhizobium. Next base: position 449 of record JACDAG010000659.1, on the reverse strand, counting down.
GCCGAGGGACGTACGGACCTGTACCATGCGTTCGGCGGTAACCGCAGGGCCGCGGGCCACGGAACCCATGCGTGCCCTGGGGCGGACCCCGCCTTGGCGGTGATGCTGGGCTTCTTGAGCGCCCTGGTGGAATCGCCGTTGCCGTTGCGCGCCGGACCCGGCCCGCTGACAATGTCCGTGGACGGCCGGATCTCAGTGGCTCCCGAGACAGCATCGCTGGCCGTCGCTTTGCAACAAACCATTTCGTCCGGGGATACCGACGGATCGCGCCTCGCCTCGTCGCAGATTGACTCCCATGCGTTCGCGTTCGAGCCGGACCGCATCCTGTTGGCAGCGGCGGCGCCGCCGACGCCGATCGCCACGCTCGGCGATTCCTGGTTGTTTCTTTTTCCGTTCGGCCTTCGACCAAGCCTCGTCGATTCACTCAGCCGCGCGGGCTCGCGCTACAG
>JACDAG010000658.1 GCA_013695565.1 Bradyrhizobium sp. | reverse complement strand
TCGCAATGCTCGGCCTCTATCAGGGCGGACGAAACGTCGTCGACAACGACAGCGTCGAATGGCGGGCGGAGAATCTCAAACCATCCCAGATGGGCACCTCGGCCGAAAAGGCCGTGCTGAACAACGTCACGAACTATCTCCTGATCGGCTATTTCGGCCTGCTCGGACTGGCCCTGCTGGCAAAAGGCGCGCGCGCCATCCATGAGCGCCGCGGCGGCATGATCAACCTGTCCTATGGCAACGGCCGAACGGTCCGGGTGCCGAAGGGCCTCAGCGTGCTCGAGGCCAGCCTGCGCAACAACGTCCCCCATGCCAGCGTGTGCGGCGGCCGTGCGCGATGCTCGACCTGCCGCATCCGCATCATCGGCGACTGCCACGACCTGCCCGAGCCCTCGCAGCGCGAGGCCTTCGTGCTCAGCCGGGTCGGGGCATCGGATCCGTCGATCCGCCTCGCCTGTCAGCTGCGACCGGCGGATGATCTTTCCTTCTTCCAGCTCTTCCTGCCGCACACGGTGTCGTCGGATTCGCACGCATCGAACCCGACACGGATCGGCCAGGAGCGTTATCTCGTCAGCATGTTCGTCGACATGCGCGGTTCGACCAAGCTTGCCGAAAAGCGGCTTCCGTTCGACACCGTCTTTATCGTCAATCGATTCCTCGGCGCGGTATCGCAGGCGGTGCTCGCGAACGGCGGCCAGCCGAACCAGTTCGTCGGCGACGGCATGCTGGCGCTGTTCGGACTTGCCTCGAGCAGGCCGGAAGCCTGCCGCCAGGCGCTGCGCGCCGCAGCCATGATCGCGTCCAATGTCGACGAGCTGAACAAGTTTCTGGCTCATGATTTGCGTGAGCCGATCCGTTTCGGCATCGGCATCAATGGCGGCGAGGTGATCGTCGGCGACATCGGCTACCGCGACCACATGGTATTCACCGCGCTCGGCGATCCCGTCAATGTCGCGGCACGGCTGCAGGACATGACCAAGACGCTCTCCTGCGAAGTTGTCATTTCGGACGAGGTTCGCGCCACCGCCGGCGTAGCTGTCGATGCATTGCCGCAGCAGGAAGTCGCGATCCGCGGCCGCAATGAGCCGATGATCGTGCGCAGCGTGACGGAAGCGCGAACGCTGTCGGCGCTGGTCGACGATGTGAATGCTGTCGCAGCCTGATGGCTCTGTAAGCCAAAGTCGTAGGGTGGGCAAAGGCGCATTGGCGCCGTGCCCATCATTCTCTCGCACGAGTATCGTGAATGATGGTGGGCACGCTCCGCTTTGCCCACCCTACGATTCCATTTCGCAAGCCACCATCTCTCCCTGAACAAGCATTCAGAAAATTCCGCCCGTTCGAAACGCTTTTTTCTCGAACCCGCTTTTTGGCGCGTACGACTGATGTGCGATGGGTAAGACTGAAATCGAAACCCAGACTGAAACTGAAACGATCAACCCGCGCCAAGACAAAATGTCGAACGCGCATCACTCAAGGAGAAAGACCATGCGTAAAGTTACTCTCGCTCTCGCCGCCGCCGCCACCCTCAGCGTTATGGCGCTGGCTCCGACCACCGCTTCGGCGTGGCATCCCCATCACATCGGCCATCATCACCACCATCACCACGGCCATTGGGGCCATGGCTTCGGCTTCAATGTCGGCTACATCGGTGGCGGTTCCGACGGCTGCTACGTGACCCGCCGGGTGTTCACCCCGTACGGCGTTGTGTTCCGCACCGTCAACGTCTGCTACTAATCGAACCACAAGTTCGGTTCAGAAGCCCCGGTCGCCCAGCGCGGCCGGGGTTTTCTGTTTCCGGCGCGCACTGACGCAACATCGCACGATGCGCACGCGCATTTCATCGTCGTGCGCAACGCTGCGTTAACGATACCGATCCCGGTCACAGCGGAAAGGTTCAAGCCTGGCCGATCGCGCTGTGTGATCCATTTCACAGACCTGAACAAGTGTTCAGGAACATGCGCGAAAATGTAATCCGCGCTGCTCGAACCGGCTTTCTCGAACACACGACTGATGGGCGATGGGTAAGACTGAAACCTAAACGATCAACCCGCGCCAAGACGATCATGTCGAATGCGCATCACATCAGGATAAAGATCATGCTTCGTAAAGTTACGCTCGCTATCGCTACCGCCGCCACCCTCAGCGCCATGGCGCTGGCTCCGACCGCCGCGTCGGCGAAGCCGGTGAATTGGCCGAACTTCCCGCATCACCACCACCATCACCATGGCCACCACCATGGCTTCGGCTTCAACGTCGGATACGTCGGTGGCGGGTACGATGGCTGCTACGTGACCCGCCGGGTGTTCACCCCCTACGGCGTCGTGTTCCGCACCGTCAACGTCTGCTACTAATCGAAACGAACTTTCGTTCGGTTCAGAAGCCCCGGTCGCCCAGCGCGGCCGGGGTTTTCTGCTTGCGGTGTGAGACACAGCGCGAAGATGCGGATGTCGGAAAGATCATGGATTACCTCACCGCCAACGACTGAAAATCATCCCCGGAGCCGGCTCGCATACCGGCCCCCGGGAACCCGGTGAGGCCTTATTATCCCGCTGAGAAAACCGGGAGGGCGCCCGGGTTTCGCCGCGTCAAATGCGCCCGAAACGGGCAAAAAGGCGGAAATGCGGTGCGATATGGCGTTTTTTTGCCGAAACCACGATACCGTTTGCGCTACCCAGTCCGCCACAACCCGCGTATCCTGATGCCTCGGGCAGGCCGGTATGTGCGGGGACCGGCGGCCCGTCTTATTTTTTTTGATTCCGCGGAGACGACGTGAATGGCTAAAGGTACGGTGAAGTGGTTCAACCCGACCAAGGGTTATGGATTCATCCAGCCCAGCAATGGTGGCAAGGACGTTTTCGTTCACATTTCGGCAGTTGAGAAAGCTGGGCTTTCGACGCTTAACGAAGGGCAGACCGTCGAATACGAAGAGATTGCCAATCGCGGCAAGACTTCGGCCGAAAACCTCAAGGTTTAGCGCAACCGCGCGATCGGCAACGGCGCGCTCTCGGAAGTAATCCGGGAGCCGGGCTTGAAAAAACTCTCAAAAAACTGTGAGCGTTCGGCGGAGCGAGCACTGTAGTGGCTCGTACCCATTTCAGGCCGACCGGCCGCTCAATCTTCCTTCACCCATTTCTCGACCGGCATGACGTCCGGGGGCTGCAGATAGCCCCGCGGCCAGAGGTCGACGACCCATTGCACCTTGGTCGCGCGATCGACCAGCACCGCGGTGTTGTGCGGCGTCTGCAGCACCAGCGTATTGCCGCGGTAACGGGGATCGCCGACCACATGATGTTTCAGCAGACCCCAATCCTGCAGCACCAGTAACAGACTGGTGGTATTGCGGGTGGTATCCCAGCAATCGTAATTGTGTTTGTCGTCGAAGTAGCGGAAATCCGCTTTCGCCACGCGCTTGTTGGTGCCGAGGATCGGCCCCATGCGACGGTCGAACCACACCACGGCCTTCTGCACCGCCGCACGCTCGGCTACCGCCGACCCACGGCCCGCGGCCATGATCTGCGTCAGCGCATTGCGGTCCCCCGGCGCAAAATCGAGGATCTCACGGCGACGGCAGACGAAGCCGTAACAGACCGTCATGGATTTCGCCGAGGGCGGATAGATCGAGACCGAGCTGTAGAGCGCTGCAACGGCCGAGCTCATCTCGGCAGCCATTGCAGGTGTGCCGAACAACGCCACCCCGACCACGCCAAGCATGCCCGCAAGCCTGGCTCGCGTTTGGCGTACCCCATTCGGTCGATCGGCGTCTCTCATATCCCTGCGATCCAGGCAATGTGCGGCCCGAGAATTAGCGCGAGGCCTTCGCGCTGCCAAGTTGCAAGACGGACACCTGTGGAACTTCGCACGGCTATTTTACCGTGATCCGTTTCCATCACGATCGCTTTGTTTGAGCGTGATCTCCGCGCAAACGCGCGCCGCGTTTGTCGCGAGGCTCCGCCTTTTCCGGATCGTGCTCCACCGGCAGCGGCGCATCGCGCTTGACCTCTTCCATGACCGCATAGGTCCGGGTCTCGCGCACCCCTGGCAACGCCAGCAGTATCTCGCCGAGGAAGCGCCGATAGGCTGTCATGTCGGCAAGGCGGGCCTTCACCAGATAATCGAAGCCACCCGCCACCATGTGGCACTCCAGCACTTCGGGCGCAGTCTGCACCGCCTCGGCGAAGCGTTCGAAGACGTCGGGCGTGGTCTTGTCGAGCATCACTTCGACGAACACCAGCAGGCCCAGCCCGAGCCGATGCGGATTGAGGCGGGCACCATAGCCCTCGACGAACCCATCGCGCTGCAGCCGCTTCAGCCGTTCGCCAATCGAGGTCGGCGACAGCCCGATGCGTTCGGCCAGTTCGACATTGGCGATACGGCCATCCCCCTGAAGGATAGAGAGGATTTTGCGGTCTATTTTGTCAATATCAGGCATTTATCCGGTGTATCTCATAATTATCCTGATTTACTAAGGTAAAAATACGAATTTGTCTATCGAACCACGGTTCACGCCGCAGTAAATTGGCTGAGTCACAGGAAGATCCCATGTCGGACCACCAGCCCCCTCTTTCCGCCTTCAATGCGCCCTACGCGCCCGATGACCGCGCGATCGCCGTACGGTTGCTTCCGGCCGCAAGGCTGGGCGCCGAGCGCGAAGCGCGCATCGACCGCACGGCGACGCGCCTGATCGAGGCCATCCGCGCCAATGACGATCCGCTTGGCGGCGTCGAGGACATGCTGCGCGAGTTCGCGCTGTCGACCAAGGAAGGCCTCGCACTGATGGTGTTGGCGGAAGCGCTGCTGCGGGTGCCGGACGCGCGCACCGCTGACCAGTTCATCGAGGACAAACTCGGCCAGGGCGACTTCGTGCACCACGAGACCAAATCCAGCGCCTTCCTGGTCAACGCATCGGCGTGGGCGCTCGGCATGTCGGCGCGGGTGATCCAGCCTGGCGAGACGCCACAGGGAACGATCGGACGGCTGACCAAACGGCTGGGCGCGCCTGCGGTGCGCGCCGCGACACGCCAGGCGATGCGGCTGATGGGCAACCACTTCGTGCTCGGCGAGACCATCGAAGCCGCATTGGCGCGGGCGGAACCGCGTTCATCGCAGCATCGGCGCTATTCGTTCGACATGCTCGGCGAAGGCGCGCGCACCGCCGCCGACGCCGCGCGCTATTTCGATTCCTATTCAAGCGCAATCGAAGCCATCGGCCGCGCCGCAAACGGCCGTCCGCTACCCGAGCGGCCCGGAATATCCGTCAAGCTCAGCGCGCTGCATCCGCGCTTCGAGGCGGTCAGCACTTCGCGCGTGATGACCGAACTGGTGCCGCGTCTGATCGATCTGGCGCGGCAGGCCAAAACCTACGATCTGAATTTCACCGTCGATGCCGAGGAGGCCGACCGGCTTGAATTGTCGCTCGACGTAATCGAGGCGGCGTTTCGCGACCCATCGCTCAAGGGCTGGGATGGATTCGGCCTCGCCATCCAGGCCTATCAAAAGCGCGCCCGTGACGTGATCGACCATGTCGATAGCCTCGCGAAAAACCTGAACCGCCGGATGATGGTGCGGCTGGTCAAGGGCGCCTATTGGGACACCGAGATCAAGCGCGCGCAGGAGCGCGGCCTCGACGGCTATCCCGTGTTCACGCGCAAGGCGATGACGGACCTCAACTACGTCGCCTGCGCGCAACAATTGCTGGGCTTGCGGCCGCGACTCTTTCCGCAATTCGCGACCCACAATGCGCTGACGGTCGCGACCATCCTTGAACTGGCAAAGGGCGAGAGCGGGTTCGAGTTCCAGCGCCTGCACGGCATGGGCGAGGCGCTCTACGCCCAGCTTGCGGAAGATCACGCCGATATCGCCTGCCGTACCTATGCGCCGGTCGGCAGCCACCGCGACTTGCTGGCCTATCTGGTGCGGCGGCTGCTCGAGAATGGCGCGAACTCATCCTTTGTTGCGCTCGCCGCCGATGAGACGGTGACGGTGGCGGTGTTGCTCAAGCGTCCGGTGGACGTCATCGACGGCGCGGAAAATGCTGCGCATCCGAACATCCCGTTGCCACGCGACCTGTTTTCGCCGCAGCGCGCGAACTCGCGCGGGCTGGAATTCGGCGAACGGGTGACATTGAACCGGCTTGTCGCCGAGGTCGCCGCGACGACTTTGCCCGCGGCCGGGAGTGTCGCCGATGCAACGCCGACCGAGGCCAACGCGGCGATCCCGGCCGCGCGCGACGGATTCAAGGTGTGGAGCCGGACACCGGCCGCGACGCGCGCGCGCATTTTGGAGAAGGCCGCCGACCTGCTGGAACAGCGCGCGGCGCCTTTCATCGCGCTGTTGCAACGCGAGGGTGGCAAGACCCTGGATGACGCGCTGTCGGAAGTCCGCGAGGCCGTCGATTTCTGCCGCTATTACGCCGCGCAAGGCCGCGAACAATTCGGCGACGGCAAGGCGATGCCGGGCCCGACCGGCGAGAGCAACATCCTCACCTTGCGCGGCCGCGGCGTCTTCGTCGCGATCTCGCCATGGAATTTCCCATTGGCCATTTTTCTCGGCCAGGTGACGGCGGCGCTGATGGCCGGCAATGCCGTGGTCGCCAAACCGGCCGAGCAGACGCCGCTGATCGCGGCAGCGGCGGTGCGGCTGCTGCACGAGGCCGGCGTCCCGGTTTCAGCACTGCATCTGGTGCAAGGCGGCGGCCGGATCGGCGCGGCGCTGGTGGCGCATCCCGACATATCCGGCGTCGTCTTTACCGGCTCGACCGAAGTGGCGCGTATCATCAACCGGACGCTCGCCGCAAAAGACGGGCCGATCGTGCCGCTGATCGCGGAGACCGGCGGCATCAATACCATGATCGTCGATGCCACCGCGTTGCCCGAACAGGTCGCCGACGATGTCGTCACCTCGGCGTTTCGATCCGCCGGCCAGCGCTGCTCGGCACTGCGGCTGTTGTTCCTCCAGGACGACGTCGCCGACCGCATGATCGAGATGATCGCGGGCGCCGCCCGTGAACTCAGGCTGGGTGACCCCGGCGACCCCGCCACCCATATCGGTCCGGTGATCGACGCCGAAGCCAAACAACGGCTGGATACGCATATCGCGCGCATGAAACGGCAGGCGCAGGTGCATTTTTCCGGTACCGCGCCGGAGGGGAATTTCGTCGCGCCGCAGATCTTCGAACTATCCGATGCCGGGCAACTGACGGAAGAAGTGTTCGGCCCGGTTTTGCATGTGGTGCGCTATCGCGCTGACCGGCTTGCGGCCGTGCTGCGATCGATCGAGCGCTCCGGCTACGGGCTGACGCTCGGCATTCACTCCCGGATCGACGATACCGTGGAAGAC
>JACDAG010000657.1 GCA_013695565.1 Bradyrhizobium sp. | reverse complement strand
GTCTTCCACGTCGCAATCGCAAAGCCGGCGGCGACGGCGGCGATCATCACGACGATCGGAAACACCTTGTGCCGCCGCAGCAGGAAAGCCGCCACGCAAAGCGTCAACGCGGTGACGGCCGCCACCGACAGCACCGGCTCGTGATCGGCGGCGAAATAGAACGCGATGCCGGTGCCGAATGCGACGGGCAACCAGGGCAGCAGCCGCCCGGCGCCGGCTTCCGCGCGCACCCATTGGCGCAGCGTCTCGATCAGCGGCGGCCAGATCCCGAGGCGCGACGGCGCCAATCCGCCGGCCGGCGCTGCGCCCTGCGGCGGCCAGGTCCCGGCGTAGCCCCTCCTGCCGCCCGGCGTTCTGCCCTGCTCCGACACGACGCTACCTACGCGTTTGGTTACGGCGACAGGCTACCGGACACCGACGTCAGGCTGCTAGTGGAACGGAAGCGGAATATCGGGGAAATACCAAGGCCCGGACGAACCAGAGCGCGAGGCGGCCTTCAACAAAAAAGACCGCCCGAAGGCGGTCTTTTCGAGTGGACTGAAAGAGATGATCAGACGACGCGCAGCTGGCTGCGGCGACGATAGGCCATGAAGCCAACGCCGGCAAAACCGAGGATCATCATCGCCCAGGTGGAGGGCTCGGGAACGGCAGGCGTCACAACATCAAGCGAGACGTTGTCGAAATACTGCGCAGCCACGTTGATGCTGGGCCCAAACAAGCGCGTGGACTGGATCGAAAGGGTATGTTGGCCCGCCGCAAGCGCAATGCTGAAGTCCAGCGTATCGCGCAGCGTCACCGGCCCGGGGCCGACCGCAGGGAAAGCTGTGCTATCCAACACGTTGCCATCAAGCAGAACGCTCATGGTGCCCAGCGCAAAGGACGCATTCTGGCTGAGCCACGCGAACGCGATATCGGCCGAGAAACTCGCGAGGCCGCCCGTCGTCGTGAACGTCTGGGTGACGCCACCACCGGCTTCGGGCGCCAAACCGAAGATCGGACCGGCCTTGCCCGCGTTCAGGAACAAGGCGCTCGAAGCACCGGAGCCTGTCGTGTTGAAAGAGGCGACCGCAGCCACCTGCGGCGTGACCGGAAAACCTGGCGTGCTCGGCACCGCCGTGATCGTACCGTTCGCGGTGGTGTACGAGCTCCATCCGGTCAGACCGGATTGAAAGTCACCATTCACGAGCACTTCGCTCGCTTGCGCGGCGACGCAATGGCCCAACAGGGCGACGACACCACCCAACAAAATTCGACGAAACATTATTTACCCCTTGTTAACGGCTTTTATCCCCCTCCCGTAAACGCGGCAGATGACAGGCGTGTGAAACGATCAGAATCAGAAAATGTCATGGGTTGGCGCGCAAGCGGAAGTAGCATTCGTCCGCCAACCTGCACGCAGTGAGGGCGTTGTCGCATCGCCGATCACGGCTACGGCCGCGCTTTCGCCGTGCCTGCGACATTGACCAGACCGTCATCGATCTGTCGCGCCTGTTGGTTAACGCTTTCGAAACCGGCGTCTAAGCCGGTTTCCATTCCAGTGGAAAGCGGGAGAACTTGATGCGTACGTTGAATGTGGCAGCAGCGCTGAGCTGCGTGATTTTATTTTCGGTGATTGGGACCAAGGCTTCAAACGCCGCCACGATCCAGAATTTCGATAGCGGTTGGTATACGAACACTGGTTTCACTGCTGGTGTCACCAATATCAACGTCGGCTCAAGCAATCTCAGCGGCGCCATCTATAACAATTGGCTTGCCTTCAACATCACGGGTTTGGCCAACCAGAACGTAACATCAGCGACGCTCACGTTCTATGGTGGGAATGGAACGAATACCTCTGCAACCAGCGAAACCCTGGGGCTTTTCGATTATACCGGCAGCATTAATACCCTGATCGGCAATTCACAAAACAATGTCGGCATTTATACCGATCTGGGCAACGGTGATAGCTACGGCACGGCCGTCGTCGCCGGGAACGGGCCGATACAGCAGTTCACGGTCACGCTTTCGCAGGCGGCAATTGCCGACTTGAATGCCGCTGCGCATAATCAAGGCGACACCAGGTTTGTGATCGGCGGTTCGCTGCTTTCCGTTAGTGGTCCATTTGCCAATGAGCAGTTGTTCGCGATTTTCGGACCCGGAGCCGCACTGGCGCCAGCCGCGGTCCTGAACCTCGAAACGTCTGTGGCCGCTGTTCCTGAACCATCGACCTGGGCCATGATGATCCTCGGCTTTGCCGGCGTTGGCTTCATTGCTTATCGTCGGCGCAATCAGAGCGCCGTGGCAGCAGCCTGATCAAATCTCAATTGAGAATGCAGAGACCGCCTTAGGGCGGTCTTTTTATTGTCGAGCTCCAACCAGCAATCAGAGACTGCCATCGGGTCGGTCGTTTCTCTCAGACGCTAAATCAACGGCGCTTTCGACGACACGTGATGGCTGACGATTTTCCAGTCGAAGTCTTCGCGCGCGATCACCCAGGTGATCTTGACCGATAGTCTTACCGCACCTTCATCGGCGTCAAACGACGCCGTGCCCGCGACATTGACCAGATTGGGTCCGGCCTGCTCGGCCACGACATCGCTGAATTGAACTGATGATGTCCGCCACCGCGGCAAGCCCTTGAAGTAATCGGTGACGCCATCTCTGCCGCGATACAGTTTCGGGTTCGAGCCGAAGAACAGCGCATGCTTCGAATAGAGCGATGCGAGCGCGTCCGCATCCAGCCTGCTGAAAGCGGCGGCCCATTTGGCCATGATGCCGGATGCGACATCGTCGGCAGCATTTGGCATCGGAATATCCAATCCTTGTGAACGGGCTTCAGCCCTTGGCGACTTCCTTGCCGACTTCCTTGGCAAAGGTGTCGCGCAGGCCGACGGTACGGTTGAACACCAGCTTTTCCGGTGTCGAATCGCTGTCGCGCACGAAATAGCCCTGCCGTTCGAACTGCATCACCTCGTTCGAATTGCTCTCGGCCACGCTGGCCTCGATCCGCGCGTCGGACAGCACTTCCAGCGACTGCGGATTGATGTCGGCGGCGAAATTGCCGGCGTCGGGGCTCGGCTTGGCGAACAGCTGATTGTAGACGCGGATTTCGGCCAGGCGCGACTGCGCCGCCGGCAGCCAGTGCATGGTGGCCTTGACCTTGCGTCCGTCCGGCGCGTTGCCGCCGCGGGTCGCGGGATCGTAGGTACAGCGCAGCTCGACCACCTCGCCGGCGTCGTTCTTGATGACGCCGGTGCATTTGATGAAATAGGCGTAGCGCAGCCGCACTTCGTTGCCCGGCGAAAGCCGGAAGAATTTCTTCGGCGGGTTCTCCATGAAGTCGTCCTGCTCGATATAGAGCTCGCGGCCGAACGCGATGCGGCGGGTGCCGGCGTCGGGATTGTCGGGGTGATTGACGGCTTCGAGTTCCTCGCTCTGGCCTTCCGGATAATTCTCGATCACAACCTTGAGCGGCCGCAGCACCGCCATGCGGCGCTCGGCCTGCTTGTTGAGGAGTTCGCGGATGCAGAATTCCAGCATGCCGACATCGACCACGCTGTTGGCCTTCGCCACGCCAATGCGCTTGACGAATTCGCGCACCGCCGCCGGCGGCACGCCGCGGCGCTTCAATCCGGCGATGGTCGGCATCCGCGGATCGTCCCAGCCGGCGACGTGGCCGTCGCGCACGAGCTGTGTGAGCACCCGCTTCGACAGCAGCGTGTAGGTGATGTTGAGCCGGGCCATTTCATACTGCCGCGGTTTTGAGGGCACCGGCAGCTTGTCGAGCAGCCATTCATAGAGCGGCCGGTGGTCCTCGAATTCCAGCGTGCAGATCGAATGCGTGATGCCTTCGATGGCGTCCGACTGGCCGTGGGCGTAGTCGTAGCTCGGATAGATCGACCATTTGTCGCCGGTGCGCGGATGGTGGGCGTGCAGTATCCGGTACAGCACAGGATCGCGCAGATTGATGTTGCCGGAGTTCATGTCGATTTTGGCGCGCAGCACGCGCGCGCCGTTCTGAAATTCGCCGGCCTTCATGCGGCGAAACAGATCGAGGTTTTCGTCCACCGCGCGGTCGCGGAAAGGGCTGTTT
>JACDAG010000642.1 GCA_013695565.1 Bradyrhizobium sp. | reverse complement strand
GCTTCGGCCGGCCGCAGCTCCGATCATGCCGTCAGCCGCCGCCGCGCCGTTGCCGCCGGCTGCCCCTTACGTGCCGAGACAGGTTGAGCCGCAAGGCGCGGCTGAAACGCTGACCGATTCGGAATTGGTCTCGGTGCCGCGGCCACCGATGCCGCTGCGGTAGGACCGCGTCCGCAGTTTAACCTCGAAGGTCGCGAAAGGCGTCATCGAGCCTGTCGAGCGCCTCGATGAGAATCGGACGCGGCGTCGCAAAGTTGAAACGCAGCCAGGTTTCCCCGCCGGGCCCGAACTGTTCGCCGGGGCTCGCGAAAATGCGCGCCCGTTCCTTTACCCGCGCCGCGACGTCCGTCGCCGCCAATCCGGTGCCGGAGAAATCGACCCAGGCGAGATAGGTGGCATCGAGCTGCATAGCGCGCGCGCCGGGCGCGGCTTTCTCGATGCGCGTGGCGAGTGTATCGCGATTGCCGGCGAGATAGGGCAGCAGCGCATCGAGCCAGGCCGCGCCGGTGCGCCAGGCCGCCTCGGTCGCGAGCATGCCGAAGGCGTTATAGGAGGCGAGCCCGCTGGCTGCGATCCGCGCGTCGAGCCGTTGCTTTAACGCCGGGTTCGACGTGACGCAGGCTCCGACATGGGCGCCGGCGAGATTGAAGGTCTTGGTCGCGGCGAAACAAGTGATCAGGCGATCGGCGATCTCGGGCGCGGCTGATAGCGTCGGCGTGTGCTTGACGCCGCCCAACAGCAGGTCGCAATGGATCTCGTCGGAAACCAGAATCAAATTGCGTTCGGCGCAGAAGGTGGCGAGGCTGCGGATTTCTTCGGCCGACCACACGGTGCCACCCGGATTGTGCGGGCTGCAGAAGAATACGATTTTGGTTCGTGGCGTGAGTTTGTTTGCCAGCGCCTCAAGGTCCATCTCGTAGCGGCCCTGACGCTGAACCAGTTGCGCGTCGAGGATGCGCCGTTCATTGGCGAGGATGATCTTGCGGAAGGCGTGATAGGCGGGTGGAAACACCACGACCTCATCGCCCGCTTCGGTGACGGCTTGCAGGATCAGACCGAGGCCCGAGACGACACCGGGCGTCGGGCTGACCCACGCCGGGTCGATCTTAAGGTTGTGCCGGCGCGCCATCCATTCGGCAAGTGCGGCCGCCCAACTGCCGGTATCGGCATAATAGCCATGGACGCCGCGGGTGACGACCGCGGACAGCGCTTCCGTGACGCCGGGAGGCGCCGCAAAATCCATGTCGGCGACCCACATCGGAATTCCGTCCGCTGCCGTGATCCCCGAAAGCTTGGCCATCATATCCCATTTCGACGCGTGCGTGCCGCGGCGGTCAATAACGCGATCGAAATCAAACATCGGGATGGTGGCTCCTGCGTTGGTCAAATGGGGGATGTGGCTATGCCAGCAACACCGCATCGGCGCCGTTGACGGCGTCGGCGCTGTCGGTGACGGTCTTTTCCAGCGAGGTGGCCTGCACCGAAATGTTTTCGGCAAAGAACCTTGCCAGGGTGACATAGCGCTGCGGATCGCCGGCGTCGCCGTTGCTCTTCGCGGCGATGGCTTCGCCGGCGAGCATGCAGCCGCCGAGCGTCGAGCCGAACAGCCGCAGATAAGGCGTCGCACCGGCGAGCGCATCGTTCGGCTTCGAGGTGACGCGTTCCAGCAGCCATTTGCTGGAGCGCTCAAGCGAGCCGAGCGCGTCGCGCAATTTTGCTCCCGTGGTGCCGAAGGCCGGATCGTTCGAGGTTTCGACCTGCTTGACGATGCCGGAGAGTTCCTCGATCAGGCCCCATACCGAAGCGCCGCCATTGGCAGCGAGCTTGCGCGTCACGAGGTCGATCGACTGGATGCCGTTGGTGCCTTCATAGATCGAGGTGATGCGCGCGTCGCGATAATGCTGGGCCGCGCCGGTCTCCTCGATGAAGCCCATGCCGCCGTGGATCTGCACGCCGAGATAGGCCACCTCATTGCCGATGTCGGTGGAGAAGGCTTTTGCGATCGGCGTCAACAGCGCGCCGCGAGCGGCGGCCTCAGCGCGAACCTTGGCGTCCTTGGCGCGCACGGAAATATCGAGTGCGACGGCGGTCGCATAGCAGATCGTGCGGGCGGCCGCCGTCATGCTGCGCATCTGCAGCAGCATGCGCTTGACGTCGGGATGCACGATGATGGCGTCCATCCCGTCGCCTTTAGAGCCGGCCGCGCGGCCCTGGCGCCGCTCCTGCGCGTAAGCCAGCGCCTGCTGATAGGCGCGGTCGGCAATGCCGACGCCTTCGAGGCCGACGCCGAGGCGCGCCTGGTTCATCATCGTGAACATGCAGAGCATGCCGCGGTTTTCTTCGCCGACGAGGTAGCCGATCGCGCCGCCTTTGTCGCCCATCGTCATGGTGCAGGTCGGCGAGGCATGCATGCCGAGCTTGTGCTCGACGCCGGAGGGATAGATGTCATTGCGCTCGCCGAGCGAGCCGTCGGCATTGACCATGAGTTTCGGAATCAGGAACAGCGAAATACCCTTGGTGCCCGCGGGCGCATCAGGCAATCGCGCCAGGACGAAATGCACGATGTTATCGGTCATGTCGTGGTCGCCATAGGTGATGAAGATTTTGGTGCCTTTGATCCGGTAGGTGCCGTCGGCTGCCTTCTCGGCGCGGGTGCGCAACGCGCCGACGTCGGATCCGGCCTGCGGCTCGGTGAGTTGCATGGTGCCGGTCCATTCGCCGGACACCAGCTTTTCCAGATAGATTTTTTTCAGTTCACCGCTGCCATGGGCGTCGAGCGCCTCGATCGCGCTCAGCGTCAGGAGCGGACAGAGCCCGAAGGCGATGTTCGACGCGCTCCAGATTTCGGTGCAGGCGGCATTGATCGCGAGCGGCAGGCCCTGGCCGCCGAATGCTTCCGGACCCGACACCGCGTTCCAGCCCGCCGCCGTCCAGCGCTGATACGCATCCGGCCAGCCGGGCGCGGTAGTGACCTTGTCGTCGCTGAGCTTGATGCCGTGTTCGTCGCCGACCCGGTTGAGCGGCGCCAGCACGTCGGAAGCGAATTTTCCGGCTTCCTCCAGCACGGCGGCGGCGATGTCGCCGTCGAAATCGCCGTAATGGCCGGCTTTCACCGCGGCAAGCAGGCCCGCGCCGTGATTGAGGGCCAGCAGCATGTCATTGATCGGCGCGCGGTAGGTCATGGCGGCGTCTCGCTTTGGGACGGGAACGGGAGGCCTGCCGTCTTCCCACGAAACCCCGGTTCTCTCAACTCATACGTGGCGAGATCGGACGGGTTGCAAATGGCGCGGCCGCGCCATTTGGGCCGAAGTTCACCCAGTTCGCCTGACGGATCGCTCCATATTGCGGG
>JACDAG010000466.1 GCA_013695565.1 Bradyrhizobium sp. | reverse complement strand
GGTTGAAAGAACGATAGACGATGTTGCGTTTCTCGGGCGGCACCGGTGCGCGCATCCACAGCGCGGCCTGCGTGGGCTTGAGCGTCGCGGCATTGACGGCGCTGAGCAGCGCGGTCGCCGCGATCACCAGCGCGAATTGCGAATACATCTTGCCAGTCAGGCCGGGCAGAAAAGCCGACGGCAGGAATACCGAGATCAACACCAGCGTGATGCCGACGATCGGCGCGAACAGCGCGTCCATGGCCGATATCGCGGCGTCATGGCCTGACATGCCCTTTTCGATATTATGCGCCGCCCCCTCGACCACGACGATGGCGTCATCGACCACGATGCCGATCGCAAGCACGATTGCGAACAGGGTCGAGATATTGACGGTGAAGCCGAGCGCAGCCATCGCTGCAAAGGCGCCGATGATCGTCACCGGCACGGTGGTTGCCGGCACCAGCATCGCGCGCCAGTCCTGCAGGAAAATCAGGATCACGACGAGGACGAGCAGACCGGCCTCGATCAGCGTCTTGTAGACTTCATTGATCGATTCCGAGACGAATTTCGTGGTGTCGAACGGCGTGTCGTATTTCACGTCCTGCGGAAACGCCTTGGCGAGCACCGCCATCTTTTCCTTGACGGCCTTCTCGACCTCGAGCGCGTTGGCGCCGGGCGCCTGGAACACGCCGATGCCGGTGGCGGGCTTGTTGTTGAGCGAGAACGCCTGGCTGTAGGTCTGGGCACCGAGCTCGACCCAACCGACGTCGCGGACGCGGGTCACGTCGCCATTGCTGCCGGTCTTGACGATGATGTCTTCGAACTGGCTCTTGTCGCTGAGCCGCCCGTTGACGTTCAGCGTATACTGGAACGCCTGCCCCGCCGGTGTCGGCGGCCCGCCGATCTGGCCCGCGGTCACCTGCTGGCTCTGCTGCTGAATCGAGGAGACGACGTCCTGCGGCATCAAATTGCGGACCTGCAGCTTGTTCGGGTCGAGCCACACCCGCATCGAATACTGGCCGGCGCCGAACACCGTGACGTTACCGACGCCCGGCAGCCGCGACAGTTCGTCCTTGATGTTGATGGTGGCGTAGTTGCTCAGGAACAGGCTGTCATAGGTCGCATTCGGCGACGTCAGCGTCACGAACAGCAGGATCGCCGTCGACTTCTTCTGGACGGTGACGCCCTGGTTCTGCACCGATTGCGGCAGCTGCGACAGCGCGCTCGACACCCGGTTTTGCACCAGCACCTGCGCGAAGTTGAGGTCGGTGCCGATCTTGAACGTCACGGTCAGCGAATAGGTGCCGTCGGCGCCGCTAAAGGACTGCATGTACAGCATGTCCTCGACGCCGTTGACCTGCTGCTCGATCGGCAGCGCCACGGTATCGATCACGGTCTTGGCGTTGGCGCCGGGATAGCGCGTCGTCACCTGCACCGTCGGCGGCACGATGTCGGGATATTGCGCCACGGCGAGGCGAAACAGGCAGACGCCTCCGATCAGGACCATCAGGATCGCGATGACGTTGGAAAGGACGGGCCGCTCGATGAAGAATTTCGAAATCATGGCCGGTCCTTATTTGGTCGGTGCCGGCGACGCTTCGATCTTCTTGACCTGCGGGTCGACCTTCTGACCGGGGATCGCGCGCAGCAGCCCGGCGGTGACCACACGGTCGTCGCCCTTCAGGCCGGTTTCGATCACGCGCAGATCGCCCTCCAGCGGCCCGGTCTGCACCTTGCGCTGCTCGACCACATTCTCGCCGTTGACGACCAGCACGTAGCGGCCGGCCTGGTCGCTGCCGAGCGCGACATCGGGTACCAATAGCGCGTTCTTCTGCTCATCGAAGGGCACGCGGACCCGGACGAAAAATCCCGGCAACAATGCCCGATCGGGATTCGGCAATACGCCGCGCACCGCGAGAGTGCCAGTCGATTGATTGAGGGTCGGCGAGACGTAATCGAGCTTGCCTTTATGAGGAAATCCACTCTCGGTCTGCAGTCCGATCTCGACCGGCAACTGCCGGATCTCATCGACGGTCATTCCCCGCCGCCGGGCCTCTTCCCGAATCTTCAGCACGTCCTGTTCGTTGACGTTGAAATTCACATAGATCGGGTCCAGCGCCACGATATTGGCAAGCTGCGTCGGCGATGAAACGCCGACCAGTTCCCCGATCGAGACCAGATGCGCGCTGACGATGCCGTCGAACGGCGCCACGACGTTGGTATAGCCGTAATTGACGGCCGCGATCATGGTATTGACCTTGGCCTGCTGCAGGTTTGCCTGGGCATTTTCGCGTGCCGCCGTCGACGTATCGAGCGTTGCCTGCGAGACCGCCTGCTTTTGCACCAGATCCGACTGCCGCTTGAAATCGGCTTCGGCCTGCTTCATCGAAGCCTGCAAGCCGGATTCCGCGGCCTGCGCCTGCTCAAGCTTCAATTTGTAGGTATCCGGCTCAATCGTGAACAGCGTGGTGCCTTCCTTCACGAAGGTGCCGTCCTTGTAGTTGATCGATTGCAGAAAACCCTGCACACGCGCGACCAGATCGACATTCTTGATCGGCGCGGTGTTGCCGGTCGCCTCCAGATAGCGCGTGATGCTGCGCTGCACCGGTACTGCGACTTCAACTTTCGGTGGTGGCAGCGGCACAAAACTATTTTGTTCGCAGGCACTTAACACAGCGAAGGCCGCAACGGCGAAGGTTGCGCGACACGCAACCGCACCTCTTTGTCGGAAGGCATCACGTGGTCTGTTGCATGCCAGCGAACGCTCGGACTTCATGTTGACGTACCTCAATACGTTTTATTTTTTTCTGCCAGCGAAAGTTTATTCAAATCGTGGCGTTCGGCCATCCGATAAAAATAGCAACAATCCACTTGCAGGGGAACCCGAAACCTAAAAGGATGCCGCGCGCGAAATTCCTTCGCCGGCTCGTTCATGATTTCACTTCTGTTGAAGCGGCGGCTCCAGCGACAACAAAAAAGGATTTGTTCAAATGATCAACACGTTGACACGTGCGACGACGCTTGGGGCGTTGATGATATCGGCGATTTTCGTAACCACAATACCTGCCCTTTCGCAGGCGCCGAGCCAGGTTCAGCGCGACGCAATCAAAACGCAATGCCGCTCCGATTACATGGCGCATTGCTCCAGTATTCCGCCGGGCGGCGAAGCCTCGCTGCAGTGCCTGCAAAAGAACATGTCGAGCCTGTCATCGAGTTGTCAAAGTGCGGTGCGCGCCGTGGAAGCGCCGGCGGCGGCCGCGCCCGCGGCGGCCCCCAAGACCGAGGCTGCTCCGGCAGCGGCTGGCGCAAAGCCGGCCGCAACGACCGCAGCGCCCAAGGCCGATGCCAAGCCGGCGGCCGCAGCTGCGGGACAGCCGTCCAGCGCGCAGATTTCCGCCATCCGCAGTGCCTGCCGCTCCGATTATCCAAAGGTCTGCGCCGGTGTCCCGACCGGCGGCGCGCCCGCGCTGCAATGCCTGGAGAAGAACAAGGGTAAACTTTCGCCGGCGTGCGAGAAGGCGGTCGCCGCAGCCAGTGGCGGTGGCGCTGCACCGGCGGCCGGTGCCACAGCGGCAGCTCCGGCAGCGGCAGGCGCTGCGGCTGCACCCGTTGTAATCGTGCTGCGGCCGTTGCGGCCACGCGAAGAACTGTTCGTGCTGCGGTCGGCCTGCGGCGCCGATGTCCGCACGATTTGCGGCGGCGTGGCGCCTGGCGGTGGCCGCATCATACAGTGCCTGGCGACCAACGCCGCTTCGCTGTCGCCGGCATGCCAGGACGTGCTGTCCCAGTTCAAGGCGCAGTAAGTCGCATTCTGCCGACGGTCCCCAGCGTCTTTGGACGGATCGTCGGCTATTCGCCGCGAAACGCGAGAATCAATTGAACCAAACGTACCGTCAGGGCGACATAACAAATCGTCATCGCGATCTGATACGCGACGTGCCAATTGACCCTCGCCAGCTTGTACAGGCCATCGAGAAAATTCAGGAGCAGGAGCAGGACCCCGAACAACTCGACGCCGCGCCCGACCAGGCCATGGCGTAAATAGCCGAACAGGACGATCGCCGGCTCGCTGCTCGAGACATGCGCGCCCGCCGATACGATCAACGTCCCGACGATCATCTTCTCGACGTGCGAAAATATTTCCTTGGAAGCCGGCTCGATATGATCGGCATAGAATGAAAGCCATCTGGCCCTGATCTCCGCCATGGGTTCTCCTTAGCTCGCGATGAAAATGGGAGCTTCAATACAGCGGGTCCGAGATCAAGAAGCAAGCAGTCCACCCCACTGACGTTTGAGAACGATCATCTTCAACCATCACGAGGAGAGAAAAACAGATGCTACGTGCCGTCCTGACCGCAGCTACCCTGTTATGTGCGTCGCAAGCCCTCGCGCAGGAGCTGACTTCCGCGCAACGTGACGCCTGCATGGGCGATTACGAAAAATACTGCAAAAGCGTGACGCCGGGCGGCGGACGGATCATCGCCTGCCTTGCCAAGGAAAGCGACAAGCTCGCACCCGCCTGCAAGAAGGTGCTGGAAGCCGCCGAGAAGAAATAGAGGCGTCGTGTGAGCCGCACCCGCAGCACCTTCCAAGCACGTAACAACAACCAGGATAAATCCGGGAGAACAAACATGCGTTCATTTCTGCTCGTTGCAGCCGCGCTGCTCGCCTTTGGCACCACCATGACCATAGAATCGACCGACGCCAACGCGGTGGTCTGCGCCCGCGGCGTGGTTCGCGCCGGCTGTGCCGGGGCCCGGGGCGCGGTCGTCGTCAGGAAGCCGGCGGTGGTGTGCCGTTCCGTGATCGTGAAAGGCGTGAAGGTTCGCCGCTGCACTTGACCGAAACTGAGCCGGAGCAAGCCGCTGCGCACCGGGTTCGGCAGTGCAGCGGGCCTTGCTTTTGTCGCTGCCGGATTTTGCAGGGCCGCGAATGATATGCCAGCATTGAACGTGCAACAGGAAAGCGTTCGATGGCCGTGAATCCGGGATGAAGAATTATTCAATTGTATTGACGTTCTGGACCCGGGCGTTGCTGCTGGCGGGGCTCGCCGGCGTTGTCCTCGGCGCCGGCCTGATCGCCTATCGCTTCTACGACCGGCCGACGACGCTGAGCGTTGCGGTCGGATCCTTCGACGGCGAGGCCGCCAGGATCGCTTCCATCATTGCCGCGCGTCTGGAAGCCACCAAATCCACGGGTCGGCTGAAGATCGTGCCGACGGACAGCGCGCTCGATTCCGCCAAAACCTTCGCCGCCGGGAAGACTGACCTTGCGATCGTGCGCGCCGATGTCGGCGACCTCTCGCAGGCACGAAGCGTGGCGCTGGTCGCCAAATCGGTCCTGATGATGCTGGCGCTGCCGGGATCCGGGGTGACTGGTATCGACAAGATGAAGGGCCACACGGTTGGCGTCGTCGGTGGCGAGATCAACCAGAAGATCGTCGACGCCCTGAAAAAGGAATACGATCTCGGCGACAAGGTGACCTTCAAGAATCTGACGCCGGCGGATACGCCGCGCGCAATCAAGGCAAAGGAAGCCAGCGTATTCCTGCTGGTGATCCCCCTCAACGAAAAATACCTGTCTTTGGTGCGGCGCTTCTTCGGAGGCGCGCATCATTCCTTTCCCGCACTGGTCCCGATTGAATCGGCCGGAGCCATTGCCGATGTCGAAGGCGCCTATGAAAGCTTCGATATTCCCGTGGGCACATTGCGCGGCAGCCCACCGGTGCCGGACGCCGACCTGACCACGCTGCGCGTCGGCTCCTATCTCGTCGCCAACAAGAAGCTCGACCCGGACACGATCACGGCGCTGACACAGGCGCTGGTCACCGCCCGCAACGATCTCGTGCGGGACCAGCCGCTGCTCGCCGGGTTGACCGCGCCCGATACCGATCCCGGCGCCTATATCCCGGTCCATCCCGGTGCGGCGGCTTACTATAACGGGACCCAGCAAAGCTTCATGGATAAATACGGCAACTGGATTTACCTGACGCCGATGGTGCTGGGCGCACTGGCCTCGATCTTCGCGACCGCGTGGCGGTTTCTCGGCTTCCGGCCCGAACCGGGCGAAGCGACGTTGCGCAGCCTGTTTGCCTTGCCGCGGCGCATCCGGGAAGTGAAGAGCGAGGCCGAATTGGCCGAGATCGAAAACCAGGTCGACCAGGCGCTGGATACCGAGATGGCGAACGCCATCAAAAGCGAAAACGCGCAGGATATCGCAACGCTGGTTTCTCTGGCGCAGCGGCTCGAAGATTCGATCCATCGCCGCCGGTTGATGCTGGCGGGCCCTGCGGCGCGCCCAGACTAGGCCAACGTCCCCGCGGCGCCTGACTTTGCCGGTTTTGACAACTTTTTCGGTGGCGCCGTTGCCCGGTCCGGTTTAGGGTGGACCCCAACTAGTAAGTATACTGTCGATCTGGGAGGAAGACCGTGCGTATCGCGGTAATCGGCGGAGGCCCCGGCGGCCTCTACTTCGCCTATCTCTGGAAGCGGCGTCATCCCGACGCCGAGATCGACCTGTTCGAACAGAACCCCGAGGGTGCGACCTGGGGTTTTGGCGTCGTGTTCTCCGAACAGGCGCTGGAGTTTCTGCGCGCCGACGACCCTGAAACGGTCGATGCCATCACGCCGCGGATGGAAAGCTGGAAGAACATCACGCTCAATTTGCGCGGCGAGAGCGTCGAGATCGACGGCGTCGGCTTCTCCTCGATCGGCCGGCTCGAACTGCTGACCATCCTGCAGCAACGCGTCCGCGCCGCCGGCGTCACGCCGCGCTACGACACGATCATCCAGTCGCTCGATGAACTCCGGGGATATGACCTGATCGTCGCCGCCGACGGGCTGAACTCGCTGGTGCGCCGCCATTTCGAGAAGGAATTCGGCGCCTCGGTCTCGCATTCGACCAACAAATTCGCCTGGTACGGCACCAGCAAGCGTTTCGCCACGCTGTCGCAGACCTTCGTGAAGACCGATCTAGGCTCGTTCAACGCGCATCACTACCGCTATGCGCCCAATATGAGCACGTTCCTGGTCGAATGCGACGCCGCGACCTGGCAGGCCTACGGTTTTGAACACAAGACCATCGAACAGTCGCAGGCGAACTGCGAGCAGGTCTTCGCCGATACGCTCGACGGCCATCCGCTGGTGTCGAACAAATCGGTCTGGCGCAACTTTCCCTGGATCTGGAACGAGAACTGGTCGTCAGGGAATATGGTGCTGATCGGCGACGCCCTGCATTCGGCGCATTTCTCGATCGGCTCGGGCACGCGGCTCGCAATCGAGGACGCCATCGCGCTGACCAAGGCGCTGGAGGCGGAAGCGAACATTCCCGCAGGCCTTGCCCGTTACCAGAGCGAGCGCAAGCCGATCGTGAAGAAGCTGGTGACGGCGGCGCGCACCAGCGCCGATTGGTATGAACATTTCCCCGAACATATGAAGCTCGACCTGATGGATTTTGCGTTTGGCTATATCACCCGCTCCGGGCGGATCGACGATGCGCGCCTGCGCGCGATGTCGCCGGCCTTCATGGCGCGCTACGACGCGGCCAAACACAGTGAGAGCCGGCCATGATGATCGACGATCAGGTACCCCAGGATAATCCCGGCGCGCGCGAAATCGGATTTACCGTTCTCGAGCGCTACAATGCCAGCCGCATCCTGTTCGACAATCTCGTCCACGGCCGCGGCGAACGGGTGGCGCTGACCGGGCCTGCGGGCACGCGCAGCTATGCCGAATTGTGCCACGAGGCTGCCCAATGGGGTCACGGCTTCCAGTCGCTGGGATTAAAGCGCGGCGATCGGATCCTGATGTTCCTCGACGATACGCCCGCCTACCCCGCGGCGTTCTTCGGCGCGGTGCGATCGGGCTTCGTGCCGCTATTGATCAACACCCTGACGCCGCCGGACCTGCTACAATTCTATCTCTCGGATGCCGGTGCTGCCGTCGCCGTCGCCGATGCCGAGTTTTGCGCGCGCTTCGATGCGGTGGCCTGCAAGGACACACCGCTGCATACCTTGATCGTGGTGAATGGCATGGCCGGCGAACATGCCGTGCCTAAGGCGCTGGCCGCCGACGAGTGGCTGAAGCCATTCCCCACCGAACTCGTGGAAGCCGACACCCATCGCAACGAGATGGCGTTCTGGATGTATTCGTCCGGTTCGACCGGGCGGCCCAAGGGCATCGTGCATCTGCAGCACGACATGGCCTATAGCGAGGCCGCGTTCGCGCGCAACGTGCTCAAGCTCGGCCCCGACGACATCTGCTTCTCGGTGCCAAAGATTTTCTTCGCCTATGGGTTCGGCAATGCCATCACCTTCCCGTTCTCGGTCGGCGCCGCCACGCTGCTGTTGCCGGGCCAGCCGAAACCGGCGGCGATTTTTGAGGCGATCGGGTATTACCGTCCGAGCGTGTTCTTCGGACTGCCAACGCTCTATACCTCGCTGACCAAGGCCGACGGCGCGTCAGCCGCAGATTTCTCGTCGCTGCGGATGGCGCTGTCCGCCGCCGAGGTGCTGTCGGGTGAAGTATTCAACGGATGGAAGGCGCTGACCGGCCTCGAAATCATCGAGGGCCTGGGTTCGACCGAGGCACTGCACATCTACC
Organism: Bradyrhizobium sp.; assembly: GCA_013695565.1. Lineage (GTDB taxonomy): Bacteria > Pseudomonadota > Alphaproteobacteria > Rhizobiales > Xanthobacteraceae > Bradyrhizobium. Next base: position 805 of record JACDAG010000466.1, on the reverse strand, counting down.
TTTCCAATCGGCCGGATTACAAGAAGCTCGGCGCGGCGGGCCTGCGTGTTCCCGGTTACGAAATCGCGCTACGGGACAAGGACGGTCGTGACGTCGACGACAACGAGGAAGGCATCATGTGGGTGCGCGGCGATTCCAACACGCCACTGTACTGGAACCGGCCGGACAAATCGGCCGAGACGATTCGCGAGGGCGGCTGGATCTATACCGGTGATCGCTTTGTGCGCGACGGCGACGGCTTCCATTTCTTCCGCGGCCGCGCCGACGATCTCGTCAAGATTTCCGGACAATGGGTCTATCCGCTCGAAGTCGAGCTGTGCCTCGCCGAACACCCCGACGTCCGGGAATGCGCGGTGTTCGCCGCCGAGCTGCCGGACCGTCGCATGACACTGAAAGCGGTGGTGGTCATGAACAAGGCCGGTTTCGACGCCGATAGCGCCACGAAGCAGCTGCAGGCTTTCGTCAAGGCAAAGCTTCTTCCCTACAAATATCCGCGCGAGATGCGCTTCATCGAGGAATTGCCGAAGACGGGGACCGGCAAGATCGACCGGCAGGCGTTGTTGCGGATGTAGCGGCACACTCGCTGTCGTCCCGGCCTTGAGCCGGGACCCATACGCCGCGGCCCATCGATGTAAACAAGGTGTTCGACGACTTTCTTCACCATCATAACCGACTGTGGTTATACCAGCCTTCAAAGGGATTGACCGATGGTGGCCCAATCGCGCTGAGCGATGGAGGTTATGCGGCCTGTCTCGGCTAGAAGTTTTCGCCACGCGTCCTGGCAGGCGTCAAGGATGGCGGTGTA
>JACDAG010000465.1 GCA_013695565.1 Bradyrhizobium sp. | reverse complement strand
GTTGACGATCGAGACGCCGGATGGGCCGTACCGGCTGCATGCCGCTTTCGTCGTCGCCTGCGACGGTGCCCGTTCTTCGCTGCGGCAGATGGTGGGCGCGGAATTTGCGGGGCAGGTGTTCGAGGATCAGTTCCTGATCGCCGACGTCAAGATGACGGCGGCATTCCCGACCGAGCGCTGGTTCTGGTTCGATCCGCCGTTCCATGCCGGCAGGTCCGCGCTGTTGCACAAGCAGCCGGACGACATCTGGCGCATCGACCTGCAACTGCATCCTGATGCCGATCCCGCGATCGAGAAGCGTCCGGAAAACGTGCGGCCGCGGATCGCGCGCATGCTCGGCCATGACAAGTTCGATTTCGAATGGATCTCGCTGTACAAATTCCAGTGTCGCCGCATGGACAAGTTCTTGCATGGCCGCGTGATCTTCGCCGGCGATGCCGCCCATCAGGTCTCGCCGTTCGGCGCCCGTGGCGCCAACTCAGGCCTCGAAGACGCCGAGAACATTGCCTGGAAGCTCGATCGCGTGTTGCGCAGCATCTCGCCGGAAGCTCTATTGGAGAGCTATCACACCGAACGAAGTGCGGCTGCGGACGAGAACATCCGCGAATCCACCCGCTCGACCGATTTCATGGCGCCGGTGTCGCAGCAGGAGGCGCGGCTGCGCAAGGCGGTGCTGTCGCTGGCCAAGGAAACCGAATTCGGCAAGCGCATGGTCAATGGCGGACGACTGTCGGTGCCTTCCACCTATGATACGCCGCTGTCGACCGCCGATCGCGATGCATGGCGTGGCGGCCCGCGGCCGGGTACGTCGATGCCGGATGCGCCGATTGCGACGGCCAGCGGCCAGCCGATGTTTCTGACCGAAGCTTTTGTCAAAGCGGGAACGCGCTTCACGCTGCTGAAGTTTGGCAATGGCGCGGCGGCCGAGGTGCCGGATGGCGTGGAAGCCATTCGCATCGGCGGCGACGACGGTTTTGTCGATGCCAAGGGTCTTGCCGCTGCACGTTACGATGCCGAACCCGGCACCGCCTATCTGCTGCGGCCGGACGGTTATGTCGCCGCGCGCTTCCGGCATCCGACACATCAGGCGTTGGATGCAGCACTTCAGCGCGCCGCCGGTCTCGTCAGGGGGTTGTCATGACGCTATCGACCGCCTCAAACTTCGCAAAGCCAGACGACGCCTTCCGCGCCATCGTCGAAGCGCATCGCGGCTTAAGCGATGCGCAAAGCGCCGACCTCGACGCCGCACTGGTGCTGGTGCTGGCCAATCATATCGGCGACATCGCGATACTGAACGAGGCCATCGCGCTCGCCAAGCGGCGGATGCTAGATGCCAGTCAGCAGCAACAACAGCAGCAGTAAGAGCAGCAAAAGCATGAACATGTCGTCATTGCGAGCGAAGCGAAGCAATCCATTCCTCCGCGACCGAGGTGACAATGGATTGCTTCGCTACGCTCTCTTGCACAAACGCGTTGCGTTTGTTGCAGGCAATGACGGGGATAGTGTTATCAAAAAGGAACTAAACTGATGGCCAAGGGTTTCGCATCCACCACGGACATGGCGGAGAAGAAGATCACCTTTTCCGAGATCGGCACTGATCTCTACGCCTTCACCGCCGAAGGCGATCCGAATTCCGCGATCATTGTCGGCGACGACGGCTGCCTGGTGTTCGACGCGCAGTCGACGCCGGCGATGGCGCATAAAGTGATCGAGCGGGTGCGCACGGTCACCGACAAGCCGATCAAATATGTGGTGCTGTCGCATTACCACGCCGTGCGCGTGCTCGGCGCCTCCGCCTACAAGGCGCAGGGCATCGTGGCCTCGGCGGAAACCTATCGCCTGATCGAGGAACGCGGCCAGCAGGACTGGGATTCCGAATATGGCCGCTTCCCCCGGCTGTTCCAGGATGCCCAGAGCATCCCCGGGCTGACCTGGCCGACGCTGACCTTCGAAGGCGAGATGTCGATCTATCTCGGCAAACGCGAGGTGCGGTTGATGCAGCTCGGCGCGGGACACACGTCCGGCGATATCGTGGCCTGGGTGCCGGATGCCGAAGTGATGTTCTCCGGCGATCTCATCGAATATCACTCGGCCTGCTATTGCGGCGACGCGCATTTGCGCGAATGGCCGATGACGCTGAACGAAATCCGCGCCTTCAATCCCAAGGCGATCGCGCCCGGCCGTGGCGATGCGCTCAAGGGGCTTTCGACCGGCCGTGATGCGATTGCGATGACGCGCGATTTCGTCACGTCGCTCTATGGTGCGGCCGAAACCTCGGTCGCGAGGGGGCGCAATCTCAAGGAATCGATGGCGGCGACGCGCGAGGTGATGGATCCGAAATTTTCCAGTTTTGCGATTTACGAGCACTGCCTGCCGTTCAACGTCTCGCGCGCGTTCGACGAAGCCTCGGGAATCGACGATCCCGTGATCTGGACCGACAAGCGCGACCAGGAAATGTGGGCCGCCCTGCAAGGAGGAGGATGACCATGAATATCAACACCTCGCCCGATGCGATCTCGCGCGGCACCGTCGGCGTCACGCCCGGTTACATGTCCGGCTTCGGCAACAGTTTTGAGACCGAGGCGCTGCCCGGCGCGCTGCCGATCGGCCGCAACTCGCCGCAGCGTTGCGCCTACGGACTCTATGCCGAGCAGCTTTCGGGTTCGCCCTTCACCGCGCCGCGCGGCACCAATGAGCGGTCGTGGCTGTATCGCATCCGTCCCTCGGTGAGGCACTCCGGGCGTTTTGCGAAGGCCGACGCGGGACTGTGGCGCACCGCGCCGTGCCATGAATATGAATTGCCGATCGCGCAGCTGCGCTGGGATCCGGCGCCGATCCCTGGGGAGGACACGACCTTTCTGCAGGGCGTGCAGACCATGACGACGGCGGGTGACGCCAACACCCAGGCCGGCATGGCGGCGCATGTCTATCTCATCACCAAATCGATGGTAGACCAGCATTTCTACAATGCTGATGGCGAGATGATGTTCGTGCTACAGCAGGGCAATTTGCGCCTCGTCACCGAATTCGGCCGCATCGATGCCGAGCCCGGCGAGATCGTCGTGATTCCGCGCGGCGTCAAATTCCGGGTCGAGATCACGGGTGGTCCCGCGCGCGGCTATCTCTGCGAGAATTACGGCGGTGCGTTTACGCTGCCGGAGCGCGGGCCGATCGGCGCCAATTGTCTCGCCAATTCGCGCGACTTCCTCACCCCGGTGGCGGCCTATGAGGACAAGGACACGCCGACCGAACTGTTCGTGAAATGGGGCGGCGCGCTGTTCAAGACCACCCTGCCGCATTCGCCGATCGACGTGGTGGCGTGGCACGGCAATTACGCGCCGTATAAATACGATCTGCGCACCTTCTCGCCGGTCGGCGCCATCGGCTTCGATCATCCCGATCCGTCGATCTTCACGGTGCTGACCTCGCCGTCGGAAACCGCTGGTACCGCCAACATCGACTTTGTGATTTTCCCGGAGCGTTGGGCGGTGGCGGAAAACACTTTCCGTCCGCCATGGTACCACATGAACATCATGTCGGAGTTCATGGGGCTGATCTACGGCGTCTACGACGCCAAGCCGGAAGGCTTCGTTCCCGGCGGCATCAGCCTGCACAACATGATGCTGCCGCACGGCCCGGACCGCCAGGCCTTCGATCATGCTACGAACGGCGAACTGAAGCCGGTCAAACTTATCGGCACCATGGCCTTCATGTTCGAGACCCGCTACCCGCAGCGCGTCACCGCGCATGCGGCGAAGTCGGCGACGTTGCAGGATGACTACGCCGATTGCTGGAAGGGACTGGAGAAGCGATTCGATCCGAATAAACCGTGATTGTTGCTGTCATTCCGGGGCGCCGCGAAGCGGCGAACCCGGAATCTCGAGATTCCCCGATGCGCAATTGCGCATCTGTGGTCTGGTCCTTCGGACCATCCCGGAATGACGTTATACCAGCCTTCAAAGGGATTGACCGATGGTGGCCCAATCGCGCTGAGCGATGGAGGTTATGCGGCCTGTCTCGGCTAGAAGTTTTCGCCACGCGTCCTGGCAGGCGTCAAGGATGGCGGTGTA
>JACDAG010000464.1 GCA_013695565.1 Bradyrhizobium sp. | reverse complement strand
TACACCGCCATCCTTGACGCCTGCCAGGACGCGTGGCGAAAACTTCTAGCCGAGACAGGCCGCATAACCTCCATCGCTCAGCGCGATTGGGCCACCATCGGTCAATCCCTTTGAAGGCTGGTATAAGGCGCGATTTGGCCGGCCGGAAAACGCCCGCCGGCGGCAAGCCCCACCGTGACGGCCGGATTGAGATGGCAACCCGATACGTGGCCGATCGCATAGGCCATGGTGACGACGCTCAGCCCGAATGCAAAGGACACCCCGACCAATCCAATACCCACCTGCGGAAAGCCGGCGGCGATGACGGCGCTGCCGCATCCCGCAAATGTCAGCCAGAACGTGCCGATGGCCTCGGCGGCATATTTCTTCGTATCCATAAGGTTGTCTCCCCAGATTTGTTGTTGCCGGGTTGCTCAAAACTCCGGGAACAGCCCTGATCTGGACGCACAACTTCCCAAATCAGGGCTGAACAGCGCCAGATTTGCCGCTTTTCATGGCTTAACTTGGCCCGGAAACCTGCGTCGTAGGTGGACATCCACACTTTTGTCTGGTACATGCCCGCGTTCAGGGTTAAGGGCTAGGCCTTTCGCCAGCTCTTCGCTTTACCAGAATCCCTATCCGATCAATTGAAAGAGGATGCCGCGTGCAGGTTCTCGTCCGCGATAACAATGTCGATCAAGCCCTCAAGGCGCTGAAGAAGAAGATGCAGCGCGAGGGTATCTTCCGCGAGATGAAGCTCCGCGGTCATTACGAAAAGCCCTCCGAGAAGAAGGCCCGTGAAAAGGCCGAAGCCGTGCGCCGCGCGCGCAAGCTCGCGCGCAAGAAGCTGCAGCGCGAAGGCCTGCTGCCGATGAAGCCGAAGCCGGTGTTCGGCGCTGGCCCCGGTGGCGACCGTGGTGGTCCCGGCGGCGGACGTGGCGGCCCCGGTGCGGGTCCGCGCGGACCGCGCTGATCTATTCGGCAGATTTGAAGTTTGAAAACGCGGGCCCTGGCCCGCGTTTTTGTTTTTTGGCCTGATGTCGCCGAGGCGTAGACAGGTTCTAGACTCTTTTTTTGACGCGTTTTCTTGATGCGAACCGGTATCCACTTCGCTCGAAAACGCTACGTCCGGCCCGTTGCGGCTATTTTGACCGATGCATTTCGCGCCGCGCCGCGTTACCTATGACGCCATGGACGCGCGAGCATTCCGCCATATGGCCATTCCGGCCTCGTTTTCCCGCGCCGCGCGCCGTTCGGTCGCGCTGGTCGCGCTGCTGGCCATCCCGCTTGGCGGCTGCTCGTTCGACCTGGGATCGTGGGGCGCGGATAACGCAAAACCGCAGCAGCCCGTCGCGCAAACGCCGACCGACAATATCAGCGCCCGCAGCGTCACCGATTCGCAGGGCTATGCCACCCGCGGCCAGGTGCTCGCCAAGTCCGGCAAGAACGAAGAGGCGCTGGCGGAATTCGATCGCGCGCTCGCGCTCGATCCGTACAACGTGCAGGCGCTTTACGGCCGCGGGCTGATCTATCAGGCCGAAAAGCAATACCAGCAGGCGATCGAGGATTTCACCGCCGCCAACGGTCTCTCGCCGCAAAAGGTCGAGCCGTTGCTCGGCCGCGCCACCAGCTATCTTGCGATCGACAAGGCCAAGGAGGCGGCTGTTGACCTCGACGAGGCGGTGCAGGCAGACCCCAACAGCGCACCGGCGTGGTCGGCCCGCGGACAGGCCTATGAGCGGCTTGGCGACAAGGTCAACGCGGCGACCTCCTATGGCCGCGCTATCGCGCTACGCCCCAAGGACGAAACCGCACGAAGCGGCCTGGCCCGAACCGGCGGCTAGCTGAATCTATCCGCCGCAGGAGGGCCCGGATTCAAAATTTCGAAAACAACCCCATGCAAAGTAAGAAACGGCCCCGGCTCGCCGCAGTCGCGCGGCTCGAGCCCATGCCGCGATAGGAAAATAGTCCACCGTCACGGTCCAATCTCATCCCGCTTTAGATCACTGAAAACAGACGGATGGATTATTTCGGCAGGACCGCGTGGAACAGCGACTTCGCCGTCGACAGCACGTCTTCGGCCACCGCCGTGCTACGCTCACGCACGGACGGCTCCGCCGTCACATCGGCCCGCAAATCGAGCGGACGCGACACCGGGATTTCGGCCGGCGGCGTCGGACGGCGCGGATCGGCTGAGGCATTGGCCGCGTAAGGCGGCCTGCTGTGATCGGAGGTCTCTCCTCCCGGCGGCGTCGAGACCGTGATCGGCGGCGGCAGCGGACGAAGCGACGGCGCGGTCGCGACGCGAGGGCTTTCGATTCTTGGGGTCTCGATTCTTGGGGTCTCGATTCGCGGAGATTCGGGGGTGCGCGCCACTTCCGGTCCACGCGGCGATCCATCATTGTTGACGCGCAGACGCTCGATCGCAGCGCGCGCGAGGTCGTTGGCGTCGCGACGGTCATCGGGCACAGACGCCGTCTCGACAACAGGCGTCACGGGCTGCACCGGGGACGGCAGCACCACCCTGATCTTTTCGCGCGGCGGGGAGCGTGTCGGGCGCGGCTCGGCCGGAATGCTCGCGGTCTCGGCCGGCGCATCGGCGGGCTTCGGATCGGCCTTCACGTCCGCCTTGATGTCGGCTTTGGCTTCAACCTTCTCGACCACGGTCGGCCGTTCGGCCGCGGTTTTCTCGAAGATGGCCTTTTCGGAGATGCCCTTTGCCTTGACGCCCGCCGCCGGCACGTTGCCGGCTTCGGTGGTCTTGGCCTCAGGAATCTTGGCAGCGCCCTTGGGGCCGGCGGCCGATACAGCGGCGGCGACCGGGGCGTCCGCGCCCGGCTTGGTCACAATGTAATGGTTGACGATGTAGGCCCCGATGACCGTCGCTGCCACCGAGGGCAGGATGTCGATCGTGAATTTCGTAAGATACTTTTTCAACATGATGCCGGCCACTCCCCGCGGCCAATTTGATGCGGGAACTTCTGGGCATATTGAGGGATCAACTGCGACGGATCAGTGGCAATTGGCCCGGTGAGCTAGCATTTCCTGCGCATCCGGACGCGAGGCAACCCGTTGCGCGCAAGTTCCGAAGCCGCGCCATTAACGTCTCGTCAGGGCCTGCGGCTGAAATGCGCCGGTTCCAGCGTGCCGGCTGGCAACGGTCAAGGCTTCAGCTCGACCTCCAGGAACACGATCTCGCTTGCGGTTTCGTTGAGCACGTCGTGCTCGACGCCCGCTTTGCGGAAATAGGATTTTCCGACGGCAAGCTGGGCCTTCGAGCGCTCGCCATTGGGCGCCACGATGGTCATCTCGCCCGCGGTCACCGGCACGATGACGTAGTCCATCCCATGGGTGTGATGGCCGGTCGCGCTGCCCGGCGCCAGCCGCCATTCGGTGACGCGAACTTCCGGGGTGTCGACCTGAACGTCTGACGTGGCGCTGAGCATGTTGTTGTTCTCCGATCGGGAAGCGAACTGGGCTTCTGCATAGCGTGTTCCATCTCACTTGAGAACTGGAGCGAACGGCAGCAAGGTCAGCAACAGAAACATCGGGATAAGGATTACCGACGCCCAGAACAGGTATCCGAAGAAGCTCGGCATCTTGATGCCCTGCTCCGTCGCGATAGCGGCCACCATGAAATTGGGCGCATTCCCGATATAGGTCAGTGCGCCCATGTAGACGGCGCCCATCGAAATCGCGGCCAGAGTCCCGGCGTATTCGTTCATCAGCACGTGGGCGTCGCCCCCTGCAAGCTTGAAGAACAGGAGATAGGTCGGCGCATTGTCGAGAAACGCCGAGATCACGCCTGTGTACCAGAAATAGGCAACCTCGTGCGGCGTGCCGTCACGCTCCGTCACAGCCGACAACAGCCACGCGAAGAAGCCTTTTCTGCCGGCATCAAGCGCGGCGAGGACGGGTATAATAGTGGTGAAGATCGCAGCAAACAGCTTCGCCACTTCCCTGATCGGCTCCCAGGTAAAGCCGTTTGCTTCGCGATGCTCATCCGGCGTCAGCCACAGCGAGAGCAACGCAATCAGGAGCAGGGCCGTGTCGCGGGTCAGGTTCTGCAGTTCGAGCCTGGTGCCGAGGATGTCGATCGCGATGTCCGGTCGCCAACTTGCCGAGATGAGAATCACGGCAATGATAGCCGCAATCAGCGGCAAATTGATAAGGCCGCGAATCCTGATCGAGGCCCCCGGCTCGATCAGGACCGAGGCCGGTTCGGCGCGGTAGCGCCAGATATCGAACGCGCAGAACATTGCGAGCAAGAGGCCGCCGACCACGGCGGTCTGCGGCAGGAGATGCCGGGTGGTCCAGAAAAAATTGACGCCATGGAGGAAGCCGACAAACAGCGGCGGGTCGCCGAGTGGGCTCAATGCGCCGCCGACATTGGCGACCAGAATGATGAAGAAGATCACGACGTGGGTGTTGTGCTGACGCGATATGTTGGCGCGGATCAGCGGCCGGATCAGGATCATCGCCGCGCCCGTGGTCCCGACGATGCTGGCAATCGCGGTGCCAAATGCGAGCATGACGGTGTTGTTGTACGGCGTGCCCCTGATATCGCCGCTGACCAGAATCCCACCCGCTACCGTATACAGGGCGAAAAGAAGCACGATGAAACTCAGATACTCCGCCAGCATCGCATGGACGAACGCAGCTGACACGAGCGTCACCCCGCCAAACCACGCGAGCAAAGCCAGCGTCAGGATCGACCAGCCAGCGGCGATCTTTCCATAATGCGCGTGCCAGATCTTCGGAAACAACAGCGGCCACACGGCGATCGACAGCAGCAGGCCGGCAAACGGGAGTGCAAACGGCCATGTCAGCGCCGCACCATCGAGCGTCGCTGCTTGCACCTCGCTCGAAACGATCAACGGTATCGACGCTGCGAGCGCCCTCGCCAATCCCTTCATCCGGATTACGGCACGAACACGAGGAACAGGAACACGGCGAACACCACCATATGCACCAGCCCGAACAGGATATTGGTGCGGCCGGTGCCGAAGGTGAGCATGCTGAGGACGAAGGTCAGCACCAGCAGCACCATCTCCTGCGTGTTGAGGCCGAGCACCAATTGCTTGTCGAGCGTATAGGCGGCGACCGCCACCGCGGGAATTGTCAAGCCGATGGTCGCAAGCGAGGAGCCCAGCGCCAGATTGATGCTCTTCTGCAGGTCGTTCTTGCGCGCGGCGGATATCGCGGCGACGCCTTCCGGCAGCAGGATCAGCAGCGCCACCAGCACGCCCGCGAAAGCCGGCGGCGCGCCGATACTGGCAATAGCGATATCGACCACAGCCGAGAATTTCTTGGCCAGCAGCACCACGGCCAACAGCGAGAGCAGCAACAAGGCCATGCTGATCGCCAGCATCCGGTTCGACAGCAGCGCCCCGTCGGCCGTATCGCCTGTGGCATCGTTGATGAAATAATCGCGATGCCGGATGGTCTGGGTGTAGAGAAACACGCAATAGAGAATGAGCGTGACGACGCTGACAAAGCCAAGCTGCGCCGCCGAATAGACCGGTCCCGGTGCCGTCAGCGTGTAATTGGGCATGATCAGCGTGATGGTCGCCATCACGAACAGCACGCTCAGGTACAGGTTGGCGCCGGAGACCTGAAAATCCTGCTCGCGATAACGAAGTCCGCCGATGAAGATACAGATCCCGACCAGGCCGTTGCACACGATCATGATGACCGCGAACACCGTATCGCGCGCCAACGCCGGCACCGGCTTGTCACCAAGCATGATGGTGGCGATCAGCGCGACCTCGATGATGGTGACCGCCAGCGTCAACAATAGCGTGCCATAGGGCTCGCCGATCCGTTCCGCGATCACCTCGGCGTGATGCACGGCGGCAAACACCGTGCCGAACAGGATCGCCAGCAAGAGTGCTGCGAACAGCAATCCGCCGGCCGTTGGCGTAAACGTCAACCCGAGCGCGGTGGCGACGGCGAAAAGCGCCACCGCCAATGCGGGGAAAATCCACGACGATTTCGGCATCGGGCCGTGCGCGCTCATGCGGTCAGATCCTTGATTTCGTTGTGGGTCGACTATGAAGCAAACAGTCGCCGCCGTCAGCCTTTTACGGCGTTGATGAATTGCCGCGCTGCCGCCGTCGCACCGTAAGCATCGAGGTCGTTGTGACCGCCGTCAGGGATCCTGACGAGCGTCTTGGGTTCATGCGCGAGCGCAAACAGGCGCTCGCCAAATCCGATCGGGATGGTGGCATCCCGCACACCGTGCAGGATCAGCACCGGCGCCCTCACCCGGGCGATGCGCTGGTCGGAATAGAACGGATCTTTCATCGCCAGGCGGACCGGGAAAATCGGGAACGCGGACGCGGCGACGTCGGCGAGCGATGTATAGGGCGCCTCCAGAATGAGTTTGCCAACCGGCTGCTCGGCCGCCAGTGCGACCGCGACACCGGTGCCAAGCGAGAAGCCCCAAGCGACGATCCGGTCTGCGCCGTATCGCGCCGTAGTGAAGGCATAGGCCGCGACGGCGTCCTGCAGAAGCCCCTGCTCGCTCGGCTGGCCGCTGGAGCCGGCATAGCCGCGATAGGAAAGCGCAACGACACCGGTGCCGTCGGCGATCAGCTCGCGAAAGCGGCCGAAGAAGCCGGCAAGAAAATCACCGTTGCCGTGGAAGTAGAGGATCACCGGTCGACCCGGTTTTGCCGGGACATGCCAGACGATGACCTTCTCG
>JACDAG010000629.1 GCA_013695565.1 Bradyrhizobium sp. | reverse complement strand
AGCGACGACAGGTCCGCGCCCTTGTCCATCGCGGCCATCATCGCGCGATAGGCGGTCGGCGAGGTAACGGCATCCGGTCGGGCCGCGAACCGCGAGCTTGCCGATGGTGCCCGCCGGCAATTCCTTCATGTCGTCGTCGACGATCCTCGCCTCGTAACCGGACACCGGAAGCCCCGTCGTTCCCGCGACGGCCTCGCCGATCCGGTTGGTGATGAAGATATGCAGCAATTCGGTGCTGCCGATGCCGTCGAGGATCGGTTTTCCGGTCTTGCGGGTCCAGCTGTCGAACACCGGCGCCGGCAAGGTCTCGCCGGCCGACACGGCAATGCGCAGCGACGACAGGTCCGCGCCCTTGTCCATCGCGGCCATCATCGCGCGATAGGCGGTCGGCGAGGTAAAGCAGATCGTCGCTTTATACGTCTCGATGATCTTGACCATCTCGGGTGGCGACGCGTTTTCCAGCAGCGTCGCAGTGGCGCCGAACCGCAGCGGAAAAATCGCAAGCCCGCCGAGGCCGAACGTAAAGGCCAGCGGCGGCGAGCCGACAAAGACATCGTCTTCGGTGACGTTGAGAACTTCCCGCGCATAGCCATCGGCCACGATCAGGAGATCGCGATGGAAATGCATCGTCGCCTTCGGCTCGCCTGTGGTGCCGGAGGTAAACCCCAGCAGCGCGACGTCGTCGCGGCCGGTCTTGACCGCATCGAACCGGACCGGCTTGTTCAGCGCCACCCGGTCGAGCTCGGCGTCATGGTTTGAGGTGCCGTCGAAATTCACGACCTGCTTGAGGAATTTGCTGGTCTTGGCGCAGGCCACCAGTTCGTCGGCGATGCGGCTGTCGGTCAGCGCCAGCGCGATCTCGGCCTTGTCGACGATCCTGGTCAATTCGCCGGCCCGCAGCATCGGCATGGTGTTGACGACGACGGCGCCGGCCTTCGTCGCCGCCAGCCATGCCGCGACCAGAGCGGGATTGTTGCCGGAGCGGATCAGCACGCGGTTGCCGGGCTTGACGCCGTAATTCTCCACCAGTGCATGCGCCAGGCGGTTCGACCAATCCGCGAGCTCCTTGTAGGTGCGCTGGCGGCCGTTGCCGATCAGCGCGGTGCGATCGCCGAACCCCTTGTCGACGATGCGGTCGGTCAGTTCGACCGCGGCATTGAGATATTCGGGGTATTGGAATTCCGGCCGGTCGAGAACCAGTTCCGGCCATTGGTCCTGTGGCGGCATATTTCGTCGCGCGAAATCATCGACGTGCCCCGACGGGCCTAAAATCCTACCTGACATTTTCCATCGCCCTCATGCTGGGGTGAAAGGCTCCAAGACCGTCCGGCAGCGCTCATGACCGAAATCATTTTATACTTAAAGTAATTTGGCGCAAGGGCCCAGATCCGGGCCGTCCCAATCTTTTTTGAGAAGTTGGGGTGCCGCCAGTTCCCGGCTGGCCTTACGCCGTCCGCGCCGTGGCGTATTTCTGCGCCGAGGCCTTGGTCTTGGCCAACAGCCGCATCAGTTCGCGGACGTCCTTTGGCGTCAGGTCCCCAAAGATGTCGGCGATCCACAATTCATGCTCGGCCGCCATCTTGCGGAATTCGGCGCGGCCGGCCTTGGTCAGGCGGATCACCTGCACCCGGCGGTCCTCATCCGAGGTACGCCGGTCGAGGTGACCGGATTCGACGAGACGCTCGACCAGCCCGGTGACATTGCCGTTGGAGACCATCATCCGCTTCGAAACATCCGACAACGTCATGCCGTCGGGCACCTTGTCGAGTTGGGCCATCAGGTCGAAGCGCGGCAGCGTCACATCGAAGCGCTCGCGCAGGCGGCTGCGCACCTCGCCCTCGATCAGGGTGGTACAGGTCAGGAGGCGCAGCCACAGCCTGATTTCATCCCCGTGGTCCTCGGGGAGCTCGACGGCCTTGGTCTCTGAATCAAGGATCATGACGCCATCTTGTCCGATTTTCGGTCGCGGCGAATCCGAACAGACCGCAGCTTGGCATCATTGTCCAGATTTCTTTAGGGTTCAAGCATTTGGCGCGCGGCTTGCTTGGGCTTTTGCATTGATTCTTATCTATGGCCTTGTTGCTTGCGGCCGCCATCAACCTCGGAATAAGCTGGAGTTCGAGGATTTGACGTGGGGTGGTTTCGGCTGCGGCCGAGTGAAGGAGCAGTGATGATCCAGCCGTTGAAATTGGCCGGTCTTAATTTGGTCGGGCTTGCGGTCTTGCTGAGTGGCGCCGCAGGGCAAGCCGTAGCGCAGGAGAAGATCAAGATCGGCGTGATCGTGACGCTATCCGGTCCTCCAGCAGCACTCGGCCAGCAGGTCCGCGACGGCTTTGCGCTGGCGGTTAGGGATCTCGGCGGCAAGATGTCGGGCAAGGACGTCGAGCTCGTCGTCGTCGACGATGAATTGAAGCCGGACGCTGCCGTCACCAAGGTCAAGGGGCTGCTGGAACGCGAAAAAGTCGATTTCGTCGTCGGACCGATCTTCTCCAACATCCTTCAGGCCATTCACAAACCGGTCACCGATAACAAGACGTTTCTGATCAGCCCTAACGCGGGTCCGTCGACCTATGCCGGCAAGGAGTGCAGTCCGTTCTTCTACGTCACCTCTTACCAGAACGACCAGGTCCACCAGGTCCTTGGCAAGGTTGCCCAGGATCGCGGCTACAAGCGCGTCTACGTGCTGGTGCCAAACTATCAGGCGGGCAAGGATTCGGCCGCCGGATTCAAGATCGACTACAAGGGCGAGATCGTCGAGGAAAGCTATCTGCCGCTGAACACGTCCGATTTTCAGGTCGAACTGACCAAGATCTCATCCTCGAAGCCCGATGCGCTCTTCACCTTCATGCCCGGCGGCCTCGGCGTCGGACTTGTCAAGCAATACCGTCAAGCCGGCCTCGCCGATCGCATTCCCGTGCTGTCCGCCTTCACCGTCGATGAATCGACGCTGCCGGCGCAGCAGGACGCCGCCATCGGCATGTTCGGCGGGTCGAACTGGGCGCCCAATCTCGACAATCCGCAGAACAAGAAGTTCGTCGCCGGCTATGAGGCCGCCTACAACATCGTGCCCGGCACCTATGCGTTCCAGGCCTATGATGCGGCCATGCTGATCGACAGCGCCGTCAAGGCAACGAAGGGCGATCTCGCCAACAAGGACGCGGTGTCGGCGGCGCTGAAGAAGGCCGACTTCACCTCGCTGCGCGGCGACTTCAAGTTTAACGTCAACGGCTATCCGATCCAGAACTTCTATCTGACCAAAGTGGCAAAACGCACGGACGGCAAATTCCAGACCGAGATTGTCGAGAAGGTCTATTCGAATTACGGCGACCGCTACGCCAAGGATTGCGCGCTGGCCAAATAAGCTGCGGCACGTAAATTGGAAGGAAACAACATGAAGACCGAAATCGCCGGGATCACCCGGGCCAATGAGGGCATGCAGGGAATCTCCTGGAACATCCTCGGCCAGACCTATGTGCCCAAGAGCGTCACCGAGCATTCCTTTTCATGGCATGCGACCTTCCCGCCCGACACCTTTGTGCCGCCGCACATCCATCCGGATCAGGACGAATATCTCTACATCCTGGAAGGCAAGCTCGACTTCTTCCTCGACGGCGCCGACACCCAGGCCTCGCCCGGCGACCTGATGCGGCTGCCGATGGGGAAGCCGCACGGCATCTTCAACAAGTCCGGCCGGACTTCAAAAGTGCTGTTCTGGGTCTCACCAACCCGCCGACTCTATGATCTGTTCTGGAACATTCACAACATGAAAGAGCAGACGCCGGACGCCGTCGTCGCGCTGGCGGCCGAGCACAACGTGCACTTCCTGCCGCCGCCTCCGGGGGCGTGAACCCTATCGCACAGCCGCCAACGACGGCGCCGCGAAGCCGGCCTTGGAGGCGTAGCCGCGCACGATGGCTTCGCGCTGGCCGTAGCTCAGCACCTTCTCGATATCGGTAAAACCGTCGGGCGCCAATTGTTCGACCGCGTCGATCACGCCCTCCGGGCCACCGCGACGGTTCGACCGCACGATCTCCGCCGTCATCGGCAGCCGCTTCTGTTCATAGGCCAGCAGCGCCTGCCGCGGATGTTCGGCATGGGCCAGTGAATCCGCAAGCGCCCGCGCATCGAGGATCGCCTGCGAGGCGCCATTGGAACCGACCGGATACATCGGATGCGCGGCGTCGCCGAGCAGCGTCACCCTGCCCCAGGTCCAGTACGGCAAGGGATCGCGGTCGCAACAGGGGTATTCATAGAATTCCGGCGTCGCCGAGATCAGCGTGCGAACGTCGACATGCGGCACCGAGAACCGCGCCACATACGGCATCAGTTCCTCGCGCTTGCCCTGCCGCGACCAGTCCTCGCGGCGCGGCGGCGGCGCATTGCCTTCACCAACCCGCACCATCACGGCCCAGTTGGTCAGCCGGCTGGCCGGGCTCGATCCGTCCGCGATCGGATAGACCACGACCTTGGCGTTGAGCCCGCCGGCCACGATCATCGAACTCCCGGTGAGAAACTTCGGCCAGTCACGCGCGCCGCGCCACAACATCAAGCCGTTCCAGCACGGCGGCCCCTCGTCCGGGAACAGCATCTCGCGCACGCGCGAATGAATGCCGTCCGCGCCGATCAATACATCGCCGCGCGCGGTTTTGGTATGCGATCCCGTGCGATCGAAGAAGTGCGCGATCACGCCGCCTTCGTGCTGCGCGAACGCGCCGAGCCGGCAACCGGTGTGTATCGCTTCCTTGCCGAGCCGTTCCTCGACGGCGCGATGAATGACGCTTTGCAGCCGCCCGCGATGAACAGAGAATTGCGGCACATCATGACCGGCGCCGAGGCCGCGGGGCTCGCGCCAGACTTCCTGGCCGTGACGATTGAGGTAATACAAATCGTCGGTACGAACAGCGGCCGCATCCAGCCGGTCCAATAGCCCGAGCCCTGCGAGTTCGCGGATCGCATGCGGCAGCGTGTTGATGCCGACGCCGAGTTCGCGGATGCTGTCGGACTGTTCGAACAATTCGCAATCGATGCCGCGGGCACGCAGCATCAGCGCGGTGGTAAGGCCGCCGATGCCGCCTCCGACGATGATCGCCTTCATCCGCTCAAACTCCACTCAACTGGCGCCCTCACCGCGATCGCGGAGAGAGCCCCTCACCCCAACCCTCTCCCCGCAAGAGCGGGGCGAGGGAGCGGTAGAGCCTGCCATTCGGCCTATTCGGCCGCAAGCGGCTTTGTCGCCTCGGCCGTGAGCTCGGCGCGCGTTTTCGGCTTACCCTTAATTTTGAGGTCGTCGAAATCCTGCCGGTCGCGGACAGAGTTGCGGAAAATCTGCTCTTTTCCGGGGAGATATTGCGGCGGACAGGCGATATCGGAGGCGCCATACCAGGCCGCCGCCCGCATGGTGAAGGAAGGATCAACCAGATGCGGCCGGCCCAGCGCCACCAGGTCGGCGCGGCCGGCGGCGAGGATGGTGTTGACCTGGTCCGGTGTCGTGATGTTGCCAACGCACATGGTCGCCACCCGGGCCTCGTTACGGACCTGCTCGGAGAACGGCGTCTGGAACATGCGGCCGTAAATCGGCCGCGCGTCGCGCACGGTCTGTCCGGTGGAGACGTCCACGAGGTCGACACCGGCTTCGCCGAACGCGCGGGCAATGCTCACCGCATCGTCGCCGGTGATGCCGCCTTCGGCCCAGTCGGTGGCGGAGATGCGCACCGACATCGGCTTGTGTGCCGGCCATGCCGCGCGCATCGACTCGAAAACCTCGAGCGGATAACGCAGCCGATTTTCGAGCGTGCCGCCATACTCGTCGTTGCGGGCGTTGGTCAGCGGCGAGATGAAACTCGCGAGCAGATAGCCGTGGGCGCAGTGCAGCTCCAGCATGTCGAAACCGCAAGCGTTGCCGCGCAGCGCGGACGCCACGAATTCCGCCTTGACCCGATCCATCGCGGCACGGTCCATCTCGCGCGGCACCTGACTGTCGGGGAAATAGGGGATCGGCGACGCCGACAGCGTATCCCAGCCGCCCTGCTCCAGCGGCCGGTCCATGCCGTCCCACATCAGCTTGGTGGCGCCCTTACGGCCGGCATGGCCGAGCTGAAGGCAAATCTTCGCCGCCGAATTGGCGTGGACGAAATCGACGATCCGCGTCCAGGCGGCCTGCTGCGCGTCGTTCCACAGTCCGGTGCAGCCCGGCGTGATCCGGGCGTCGCGCCCGACGCAGGTCATCTCGGTAAAGATCAGACCCGCGCCACCGATCGCGCGCGAGCCGTAATGCACCAGATGGAAATCGCCGGGCATGCCCTCTTCGGCCGAATACATGCACATCGGCGACACCACTGCGCGATTGGAGACCTCCATCTCGCGCAGTTTGAACGGCTGGAACATCGGTGCGACAGGTTTTTCGATGTCGACATTAAATCCCTTGGCGCGGACGGTCCTGGCAAAGGCCTTGTCGACCTCGCCCACAAAATCCGGCGCGCGCAGCGTGAGGTTATCGTAGGTGATCGCCTTGGCGCGGGTCATCACCCCGAAGGCGAATTGCACGGGATCGAAATCCCAGAACCGGTCGACATGCTCGAACCAGACCAGCGACACATCGGCGGCGTGCTGGGTCTTCTCGACCTCCTCGCGCCGCCCGTGCTCGTAGGTGTGCAAGGCCGCATCGACGGTCGGCGCCTGCGCCATCGCCTCGGCGAGCGCGATGGCGTCCTCCATCGCGAGCTTGGTGCCGGAGCCGATCGAGAAATGCGCGGTCGCCTTGGCGTCGCCGAGCAGGACCATGTTATCCCTGACCCAGCGCTCGCTGCGGATCATCGGAAAATTGCGCCACATCGAACGGTTGGTCAGCAGCTTGTGATCGCCGAGGAACCAGCCAAAAATCTCTGCCATGCGATCGGCAGATTGCGCTTCGCTCAGGCCCTCAAGGCCGGCGCGCGCAAAGGTCTCGGAATCGGTCTCGAAGATCCAGGTCGAGCGGCCGGTTTCATATTGATAGGCGTGGGCGATGAACGGGCCCCACTCCGTTTCCTGGAAAATGAACGTGAAGGCGTCGAGCGGCCGGGTCGAGCCCATCCAGGCGAATTTGTTGGAACGCAGGTCGATCTCGGGACGGAAATGCTCGATATATTTGTCGCGGAAGCGGCTGTTGATGCCGTCGGCCAGCACGATCAGGTCGGCGTCGGCGAAACGTTTCTCATCGTCGACATCGGTTTCGAACAGCAGCGCGACGCCAAGCTCGCGGGCGCGCTCCTGCAGGATCAGCAGCAGCATACGGCGCGAACAGCCGCAAAAGCCGTTGCCGCCCACCCGATGCACCGTGCCGCGGAAATGCACGGCAATGTCGTCCCAATACGCGAATTCCTGGGTGATGCGACGGTAGCTCGGCGGATCGTATTTTTCGAAATTGTCCAGGGTGGCGTCAGAGAACACCACGCCGAAGCCGAACGTGTCGTCGGCGCAGTTGCGCTCGTACACCGTGATCTCGGCCTGCGGCCGCTGCTTCTTCAAAAGGATCGCGGCATAGAGACCCGCCGGGCCCCCGCCGATTATCGCCACCTTCATCTGGGCCTCCGAAGCAAGC
>JACDAG010000620.1 GCA_013695565.1 Bradyrhizobium sp. | reverse complement strand
CTTTGCCGCCATCTCGTCGCTGACCGTGGGCGGTTTCCGCGACTGGCTGCTCTCGGACGCCGCTACCAGCTAGGTGCTGAAGCAGGTCGCGCGCGGGATCACGCCGGAAATGGCCGCCGCCGTGTCCAAGCTGATGCGCAACCAGGACCTGATCTTGGTCGCAAAGAAATGCGCCGTGACCTCGGCCTTTCGCAACACCATCGGGCTGAAGGGCCGGATGAGCGTCCGGCTGCAGCCCAACCATCCCTTTGACGACGTCAGGGGCATCACCGCCTCGATCCTTGACGGCATCCTGCTCGGATCCGGCGACGCCTGTATCGGCATCAACCCGGCCAGCGACGATCCGGCCGTGATCGGCGAACTCGTACGCCTGCTCGACGGCGTCATCACGCGGCTGCAGATCCCGACCCAGGGCTGCGTCCTGACCCATGTCACCACCACGTTGGGGCTGATCGGGCAGGGCGCACCCGTCGATCTCGTATTCCAGTCGATTGCGGGGACCGAGGCCGCCAACCGCAGCTTTGGCGTCGATCTGGCGCTGTTGCGGGAGGCGCAGCAAGCGGGATTGTCGCTGCGCCGCGGCACCGTCGGCGACAATGTGATGTATTTCGAGACCGGGCAGGGCTCGGCGCTGTCGGCCAATGCCCATCACAATGTCGATCAGCAGACCCTGGAGGCGCGGGCCTATGCGGTGGCGCGGGCCTTCGATCCGCTGCTGGTCAACAGCGTGGTCGGCTTTATCGGCCCGGAATATCTGTTTGACGGCAAGGAGATCATCCGCGCCGGGCTGGAAGATCATTTCTGCGGCAAGCTGCTCGGCCTGCCGCTCGGCGTCGACGTCTGCTACACCAACCACGCCGAGGCCGACCAGGACGACATGGACAATCTGCTGACGCTGTTGGCCGCCGCCGGCGTTACCTTCATCATGGGGGTGCCGGGCGCGGATGACGTCATGCTCAACTACCAGTCCTCCTCCTTCCATGACGCGCTCTATATCCGGGACCTGTTCGGCCTGAAGCGGGCACCCGAATTCGACGACTGGCTGGTTCGTACCGGCCTTGCCGGCGCCGATTTCCGCCTTGCGGGCGACGCGGCCCTGCTACCCGAATTTGCGTCCCGGCTGATCGCTTGAACCGTCCGCAAGCCCTCCGCCGACCAACCTTTTACGCAACCATCGGACCGTCAGCGAGTTAGGGGAAGCCGCCACAATCTTGAAGAAATTCTGGCCCACCCTTCAACGACGTGGTTAGATTTGCGCAAGACCTTGCCTGAGAAGGCTTTGGCTGAGGAAGTTTGATGAGAGCTGAAGGCATTCAGACGACACGGCGCATCCTGTGCGTCTTTCCGCGATATACGTCTTCCTTTGGTACTTTCGAATACGCCTATCCCCTGACTGACGGCGTGAGTGCTTTCATGCCTCCACAGGGGCTGTTGCTGATCGCAGCCTATCTCCCGGCCAGCTGGCCGGTCCGCTTTGTCGACGAAAACATCCGCCCCGCCACCACGGAAGATTTCGAATGGGCAGAGGCCGTGTTCGTCAGCGGCATGCACATCCAGCGCCAACAGATGAACGACATCTGCCGCCGCGCGCACGCTTTCGATCTGGCGGTCGCGCTTGGCGGACCGTCGGTGAGCGCATGCCCGGACTACTATCCCTCGTTCGACTATCTCCATGTTGGCGAACTCGGCGATGCCACCAACGATCTGATCGCGCGGCTGGACCGCGATCCGTCGCGCCCTGAACAGCAGGTGGTGCTGAAGACGGCGGATCGGATCGACATGAGCGAGTTTCCGATTCCGGCCTATGAACTGGCCGAGACCCGGAAATACCTGCTCGGCAGCATCCAGTATTCGAGCGGCTGTCCGTACCAGTGCGAGTTCTGCGATATTCCGGGCCTCTACGGCCGCAATCCGCGTCTGAAGACGCCGCAGCAGATCATTGCCGAACTCGACAAGCTGCGAGAATGCGGCATGACGGACACGGTTTATTTCGTCGATGATAATTTCATCGGCAACCGCAAGGCGGCGCTGGATTTGCTGCCGCATCTGGTCGAGTGGCAGAAGCGTACCGGCTACATCACGCGGCTCGCCTGCGAAGCCACGCTCAATATCGCCAAACGGCCGGAAATCCTCGAGAAGATGCGCGAGGCGTACTTCGTCACGGTGTTCTGCGGCATCGAAACTCCAGATCCCGAAGCGCTGAAAGCGATGCACAAGGACCACAACATGATGGTCCCGATCATGGAGGGCATCCAGACCATCAATTCCTATGGCATGGAAGTCGTGTCGGGCATCATCATGGGGCTCGACACCGACAAGCCGGGCACCGGCGACGCGCTGCTTGCTTTTGTCGACGAATCCCGGATTCCACTGCTGACGATCAATCTGCTGCAGGCACTGCCAAAGACGCCACTTTGGGATCGGCTGGAGCGTGAAGGACGCTTGCTCAACGATGACGATAGCCGCGATTCCAATGTCGACTTCCTGCTGCCGTACGAGGATGTCGTCAGTTCCTGGAAAAGGTGCATGGAGATCGCCTACGAGCCGGCGAAGCTGTTCGCGCGCTATCAGTATCAATGCGAGTATACCTACGCCAATCGGCTGAAAGTGCCGGTCAGCCCGGAGATGCGAAGCTGGGCCAATATCAGGCGCGGCCTGATCATGCTGCGCAATATTTTCTGGAAAGTCGGCGTGCTCGGCGACTACAAGATAGCGTTCTGGAAATTTGCACTGCGACGACTGCGGCAGGGCGACATCGAAGGGTTGATCGGTTCGGCGATGATCGCGCACCATCTGATCAAGTTTGCGCGCGCGGCCTCGGGTGGTCAGCAGAGCGCGTCGAACTACTCGATCCGGCTGCGCGAGGCCTCGGTTCCCGCCGAGTAGGAATAGCGTTTTCGAGCGAAGTGGATCCCGGTTCGCATAGCAATCAAGTTTACGCAGATTGTGTAGACTTATCTGCGGTAGAAAACGCGTCAAAAATTAGGTGCCACATGAAAACGCCGGCGCCGCCGTCCCGTTCGCTGAGCGATCTGCGGGAACTGACGCCGGCGCGGGTCGGGCTTGGCCGGGCCGGCGCCAGCATGCCGACCGATGCGTTGCTCGCCTTCACCCTCGACCATGCCCGGGCGCGCGATGCGGTTCATGGCGTCTTCGATACGTCGCGTCTCGTCGAGGGATTGACCGGGGTTGGGCTGAAGCCGATTGCTCTCGCCAGTCAGGCGCGCAACCGGCGCGATTATTTGCGCCGTCCCGATCTCGGACGCATGCTCGATCCGGCCTCGCAACGTGCGCTGGCCGATCGAGGCGGCAGTTCCTGTCAGTTCGTGATCGTGATCGGCGATGGCCTGTCGCCGGCGGCGGTCAACAGCCACGCGCTTGAACTGGTCCGAAATCTGATTCCGCGATTGGCAGAGGCTGGGGTGCAGATCGGCGGCACCGTGGTCGCCTCGGGCGCGCGCGTGGCGCTGGGCGACGAGATCGGGGCGCTGTTTGGCGCGCGCATGGTCGTGATGCTGATCGGCGAGCGGCCGGGCCTGTCGGCGCCTGACAGCCTCGGAGCCTATCTGACCTTTGCGCCACGAATCGGCCTCACTGACGCGATGCGAAACTGCGTCTCCAACATCCACGGCGCCGGGCTGAGCTACGATGAAGCCGCCTTCAAGATCGCGTGGCTGGTGCAAGAAGGCCTTGCCCGGCAGATCACAGGTGTCGCACTAAAAGATGAAAGCGGCAGCGGGACGCCGGCGCGGATCGGCACCAGTCAGAGCTAGTGTGACAAATCAGAGACTTAACGCCGGTTTTCGTCGTTCACGCGCCGATTTGCCACCCGGCGCGCGCTTGCCGGATGCGGTCCGGGCCTGTAAAACGGCGGCGGTTAATTTACCGCGTGATTTCAAGGGCTAGCGCCGATCAGGCATGAGCTGATACAGCCGCATTCACGCCCGGAACCCAAGCTACAAATTCAAGCCGATGTGAGAACTGGACAGGGTATGCTCGAAAAGAACTCCGAAAGTCAGGTCCACGTCGAAGAGATCGAAGAACCGCCGCCGCCGGGACAGAGCATCGCCTTCGGGATCGAGCGCATGGGGCTGATGGCGGTCAAGGCGCCGATCCTTTCCTGCATCATCCTGGCCGGGCTGATGATTGCGGCGATCTTCGGCATCCAGCGCATCAAGATCGACGATTCGCTGAGCCAGCTGTTCCGCTCCGATTCCAAGGACTACAAGCAGTACGAGGCCGTCACCAAGCGCTTCCCGGCGACCGAATTCGACGTGCTGGTCGTGGTCGAGGGCAAGACGCTGCTGGCGCGGCCCAATCTCGAGAAGATCCGCGACATGGTCACCGACCTGCAACTGGTCGATGGCGTGCGCGGTCTGGTCTCGCTGTTCTCGGCGCGCCAGGCGCCGGAGCGCGGCAAGCTGCCCGCGGCGCTGTTCCCTTCCGAACTGCCGGAGGGGGCAACCTACGACAAGTTTATCGAGACCGTTAAGGCCAACGAGATCATCCGCGGCAAGCTGTTGTCCGAGGACGGCACGCTGGCCTTGATGGTGCTGTCGCTCGAACCTTCGATCGTCGCCAGCAGCAGCCTCACCAAGGTGATTGGCGACATCCGCAAGATCATGGCCGACGACCTCGCCGGCAGCGGGCTCAATGCGCAGCTGTCCGGCGTGCCGGTCATGCAGCTCGAGATCCGCAACGCGGTCAAGCGCGACGGGTTGACCTACAACATCCTCGGCATTCTGGCCGGCTGCATCATCGCGATCATTTTCTTCCGCAAAATATCGTTCATGATCGTCGCGGCCTTTCCGCCGATTATCGCGATCCTGCTCGCGCTCGGCGGCCTCGGCTGGGCCGGGTTCAATCTCAACATGTTCCTCAACGTGATGACGCCGCTCATCATGGTGATCAGCTTCTCGGATTCGATGCAGCTTACATTCGCGGCGCACGACCGGCTGATTGCGGGGCAGGACAAATATACCGCCTTCAAGAACGCCGTGCTGGTGGTGGGGCCGGCCTGCGTGTTGACCCACGGCACCGCCGGCATCTCGTTCATTGCCCTGCAATTCTCGGATTCCGAATTGATCCGCAAATTCGGCGAGGCGGGATTGGCCGCCACCATCATCGCCCTGATCGCGGTGCTGTCGCTGGTGCCGGTGTTCGGCGTGCTGCTGGTGCGCAACGAAAAGGTTCTTGCCGTCAAGTTCCAGGGCGCCGATGCCGGCGTTCAGGCGCTGCGCAATTTCTGCTACTGGATCGCGGTGCGCATGGTCAGCCGTCCCGGGCTGTTCAGCCTGCTGGCGGTGATCCTGGTCGCCGGTCTCGGCTATATCTACGCCACGCTGGAGCCGCGCTATCGTCTCGCCGACCAGGTGCCGGACAAGCGTCAGGCGGTCGCGGCGTCAAGCCGGCTCGATGCCAAGCTCACCGGCGCCAACCCGATCGACGTGCTGATCGAATTCCCCAAGGGCGCCTCGCTCTACGCGCCGGATACCCTGAAGACGATCGCCGACGTGCATTCGATGGTGGAAACCGCAGCCGGCGTCGGCAACGTCTGGTCGCTGGAAACGCTGCGCCGCTGGCTCGCCGAAAAGGCAGGCAGTAGCGATGTCGGAACGCTGAAGGAATATGTCAGCGTGATCCCCGAACATCTGGTGCGGCGCTTCATCTCGGCCGATCAGGACGCCGTGGTGGTGTCGGGCCGCGTGCCCGATCTCGATTCAAGCGAGATCCTGCCCGTGGTCGACAAGCTCGACGCGGCGCTGAACAAGGTGCGCGCCGAGCATCCTGGTTATGAGATCGCGGTGACGGGTCTGTCGGCGATCGCCGCGCGCAACAGCGCCAACATGATCCAGAAGCTCAACCACGGCCTCACGATCGAATTCCTGCTGGTCGCGATCTTCATCGGCCTCGCGTTCCGCTCTGTCGTGGTGATGTTCTCCTGCATCCTGCCGGGCATCTTCCCGGTGGTGGCGTCGGGCACGGTGCTGTGGATGCTGGGCGAGGGGCTGCAATTCGCCAGCGTGGTGGCGCTGACGGTTTCGTTCGGCCTCGGGCTCAGCGCAACCATCCACTTCCTCAACCGGCTGCGGCTGGAGTCGAAGCCGGGCATCAGTCCGGAACTGGCGGTGGAGCGTGCGACCGTGCTGGTCGGCCCGGCGCTGATCCTGACCACGGTGGTGCTGGCCTGCGGCCTCGTCGTGACTGTCTTCTCCGACCTGCCGTCGCTGCGCCTGTTTGGCTGGCTCAGCGCATTCTCAATGGTCGCGGCCCTGGTCGCGGATCTCTTCATCCTGCGGCCGACATCGATGTTCCTGATCAATCTGTCGGACAGGATTCGCGGCACCGGCGCTCACGCCAAGCCGGCAAAGTAGGGCGATCGCAGCGTAGGCCGATCAAAGCGTCAAAACGAAAAGAGCCAGGTTCTGTTTCAACAGAACCTGGCTCTGACGTTTCGTTTAAAGATATGCTCGATCAGGTCTTGGTCAGCGTGATGTTGACGCCGCGGATTTCGCCCTTGGAACTGATCTGGACGATCTGCTTGGTGCCGTTGGTGCGCAGGTTCAGATTGGCGGCAAATCCGGACGCCTCGACGAAGAGGTCGATCTGTCCGCCGCCCGCGGTGCCCTGCAGATTGCCGAAGATGTTGCGGCTCTTCTCGCTCCAATTGCCGGAGATGCGGTCGCCCTGGCTGGTGACGTCGCTGGAGAGATCGAATTTGTAGCTGTCGCTGGCGCAGTGCAGGTTCTGCTTCAGGCCGAGCCCGTTGGAATTGACCTTGTAGTCTGCCTTGCAGCGGATGTTTTCCGTGGTGCCGTTGGACAGCGCGACCGTGCCGGCACCCGCCCAATTTCCGTCAAAGCCGGCAAACGGGCCGCCCGCCTGCGTGTAGCCTGCCGAGACCGACAACATCAGCGCGGCGCCAACGCCAGCGGCCGTGAGAGCCTGACCAAACAGACTGGAACCAAACATTTTCATTGTGATTTCCCATCAAAATAGACGTTCCTTGAAAGACACGTCTCGCCCACATCGAAGATTTAGTGTCCCGGCGATATGTTAGGTTCAAATGACAAAATGCCAGTGTCGGCGCCAGCGCCGCGGACGGCGGCATTTTCACGCACTGGAATCAAATATCCCGCCGCATTTCGCCGGCGCCATCTAGCTTTGCGACGCCCCGCTTCGCAACAACCAATTGTGAACAAAATTGGGAGAGGAATACCCCTTTATATATCAATTGGTTGATCGACGGGCGAGGCCGCCGCAAATTTGGCCGCATTTGCCAGTGCTTGTCCTCTCTTCATTGCTGCGCTACGCGGCGCCTGCCATCCAATCAAATCCGTCCCGGCGATGCCGAAACGCAATTCGGGAACAGGATTTCTTGCTGCCGAAATGAAGGAATACGATGCGTAAATTTCTCCTTGCTGTTTTCCTGTTGTCATCAGCGGTTTCGTCGGGTGCCTTCGCCCAGCAGCGCAGCGGAACGCCGGACGAGCAGAAGGCCTGCGCCCGTGACGTGCAGCGCTTCTGCCGCCCGGTGATCGATCAGGGCGATTTCACCATCCTGGCCTGCCTGCAGCAAAATCGCCCCAAGATCTCCTCTGCCTGCGATCAGGTGCTGAAAAGCCACGGGCAATAAGCGCGTCCGCATCGGGTTAACCGTCGCGCAAGGCCTGTTTCCGGCTCGATCGCCTGCGCGGTGGCATGGCTTGATACCCCAGATAGCATTGGTTTTGGCGGCGTATTCCCCTATATGGGGCTCGCGATCCCGTCGCATGCGCTGAGCACTGGCGCGTGCCCATTTTTGACCAATGTAGCCCATTGTTTTGATGACCAGCGCGAGCGAACTGCGATCCGGAAAGACCCACCGCGACGAGAATTTTCCGGTCGCGTCGTGGATCATTCATCCGCGTCACCGGGCGCTGATTCTCGCCTTCTACAATTTCGTCCGGACGGCCGACGACATCGCCGATCACGCGACGCTTCCCGCGGACGAAAAGCTGCGGCTGCTCGACCTGTTTGAAGCTGAATTGCTGGGGAAGGGCGACACCCAGAAGGAAGCGGTCAGTTTGCGCAACGCGCTCGCCGCGCGCGCGATGCCGCCGCGTCACGCACTCGATGTGCTGGTCGCGTTCCGGATGGACGTCACCAAGCTTCGTTACGAAAACTGGGACGACGTGATTCACTATTGCCGTTACTCGGCGATGCCGGTCGGCCGCTTCATGCTCGACGTTCACGGCGAGAGCACCTCGACCTGGGCGGCGTCCGACGCGCTCTGCGCCGGACTGCAGATCAACAACCACCTGCAGGATTGCGCCAAGGATTTCCGCGGTCTCAACCGCGTCTACCTGCCGCGCGACGCGCTCGCGGCCGCCGGTGCCGATGTCGAGATGCTGGGCGGGGCGCAATCGCCGCCGGCGTTGCTGAAGTGCCTGCAGGCGCTCGCGCTGCGCACCGAGACCGTGCTCAACGAAAGCAAGTCGCTGGCGGCGGAAGTGAAGGATTTTCGTTTGGGTCTCGAGATTTCGCTGATCCAGGCCTTTGCCGACAAGATCGTGGGCCTGCTGAAAGTGCGCGATCCGCTCTGCGAGCGCGTGCATCTCAACCCGCTCGAATTGATGGCGCAGAGTCTTGGCGGCATCGCCGGCGAGATCGCGCGCCGCGCGGTGGGACGCCGGCCCGTGTCGAAACCGGCGGCCGGCGCATGACATCAGAGACGGCGGCGGCCAACGCGAATTACGGCACCACCGCGTCCGGCAGCTCGTTCTATGCCGCGATGCGCATTCTGCCGCGCGACCAGCGCGAGGCGATGTTCCAGATCTACAGTTTCTGCCGGCAGGTCGACGACATCGCCGATTCCGACGGCCCGCGGCCGGAGCGGCTGGCGGCGCTCCAGCAATGGCGCGACGACATCGACGCGCTGTATCAGGGCCATCCGCCGGCACGCCTCGGGGATTACGTGGCGTCGGTCAAAACCTTCGGCCTCAAGCGCGAGGATTTTCTCGCCGTCGTCGATGGCATGGAAATGGACGTGCCGCAGGACATCCGCGCGCCGGATCTGGCGACGCTCGATCTCTATTGTGACCGCGTCGCCAGCGCCGTCGGTCGCCTCTCGGTGCGGGTGTTCGGCCTGCCGCAGGATGACGGCGTCGAGCTCGCGCATCACCTCGGCCGCGCGCTGCAACTGACCAACATCCTGCGCGACATCGATGAAGACGCCACGCTCGGCCGGCTGTATCTGCCGCGCGAAGCGCTGTTGCATGCGGGGATCACCAGCAACGACCCGCAAAAGGTAATCGTCGAGCGCGCGCTGCCGAAAGTCTGCCTGCCGCTCGCCGAGCGCGCGAAGGCGTATTTCGAGAAAGCCGACGAGATCATGAAGCGCAGTTCGCGGCGCAACGTGCGTGCGCCCCGGATCATGTCGAAATATTACCGCGCGATCCTCGATCTGTTGCTGGAGCGGGGATTTGCCGCCCCGCGCGAGCCGGTTCGCGTCAACAAGCTGACCAAGATCGCCATCCTTCTCCGTTACTCGATCATCTGATGCAGAAAACCGCCCACATCGTCGGCGCCGGCATTTCCGGCCTCTCCGCAGCCGTCCGGCTGGCGAACGCCAATTACAGGGTGTGCGTCCACGAGGCCACGCAAACGACCGGCGGCCGCTGCCGCTCCTATTTCGACGCCGCCACCAATCTGATGATCGATAACGGCAATCATCTGCTGCTGTCCGGCAATAGCCACGCGCTGGCTTACGCGCGCTCGATCGGCACCGAGGCGGGGCTGGTCGGACCGAAGCGCGCGCAGTTTCCCTTCTGCGACGTCTCGACCGGCCGGCGCTGGCAGCTCGATCTCGGCGACGGCAGGCTGCCGCTCTGGGTGTTCGATCAAGCGCGGCGCGTCCCCGACACGACCTTGCGCGATTATCTCGCACTGATGCCGCTGATCTGGGCAGGGACGGACAAACTGGTCGGCAAGGCGATCCCCTGCGAGGG
>JACDAG010000618.1 GCA_013695565.1 Bradyrhizobium sp. | reverse complement strand
TGATCTCCAAGGGCATCATCGATCCGACCAAGGTGGTTCGTGCGGCGATCCAGAACGCAGCTTCGGTTGCGGCTCTCTTGATCACCACCGAAGCCATGGTGGCCGAACTGCCGAAGAAGAACGCAGGCGGCGGCGGTATGCCCCCCGGCGGCGGCGGCATGGGCGGCATGGATTTCTAAGTCCAGCCTCTCAGGCGATTACAAGAAATGCAAAACCTCGGCAGCGATGCCGGGGTTTTCGTTTTTGGGACAGGTGCGAAGTGCAATCTGCCAGCGACAACCACCTATTGACTGATACGCGATACGTACCACATACTATCCTTCATGATCCGCAGCTTTGCTGACACGGCACCGAACAGTTGTTTCGTGATGGCGCCTGTCCGGCGCGCTGGCGGAGCGTCGAGGCCGTCGCGTTGCGCAAGCTCGATATGGTGGATGCAGCGACCCGCTTGGACGATTTGCTCTCGCCGCCGGGCAACCGGCTGGAAGCATTGAAAGGCGATCGTCGCGGACAGCATTCCATCCGCATCAACCGGCAGTGGCGCGTCTGCTTCCGCTGGACGCCCGACGGTCCGGAGGCGGTAGAGATCGTGGATTATCATTATGGAGGCGACGATGGCGCGGTTACGAACTCATCCAGGAGAGGTGTTGCGGGAGGAATATCTGGTGCCGCTGGGTCTCTCTGCACGGGCTTTGGCGAAGGATTTGGGCGTTCCGGCCAACCGCCTGACGGAAATCATGCGCGGTGCGCGCGATGTAACGGCGGATACAGCCATCCGGCTCGGGCGATATTTTCGCACCGACCCGCGCTTCTGGCTGAACCTGCAAGCCGCGTACGATCTCTCCAAGGCCGAGAAAACCAATAGCTACAAGAAGATCGTACCGCGCCCCGCGGCCTGACGATTGCTTTGCCATTCGGCTCGAAACTCATCAAACCAGCGCCCTGCCCGCACCTTCAATTCGGCTTCGCCCATCCATCAGCCGCAGCGATGATCTTGCCGAACAGCCGGCCGAGTTCGCGTCGCTCGGCCGGGTCGAGTGTTTGCAGCAGCGGACCAACGTTCCTATTCGCTCGGGGTACAATCAAAAATTGCAATCATCGCGCGACGGTATTAATCAGCCGACCGGCAAGTCAATTCCGTTTATCTGAATCATGTAAAGCCCCGAAATCAAAAATATTTCGCTTTATCCGAAGGGCAATCAGTGGCATGAATCTGTCCGTCTCACCCGACAAGAGGGGCGCTCGCGATCGCCACGGACGCGGGATGGGATGCGGTGGACGCGGATGTGCGCAAGACGAGGCGCATGACGCGTACGGCGAAGTCGTGTGGTCCTGACGCCGCGTTGCTGGCGTCTATGCACCTGGGAGGCATTCGACTTCCCAGGGCGCAACGGAGGCAAAAGAGCCGTTCTCCGGGGAGATCACGTATAAGCCGTAGAGCCATTGCGCAGGGAAGGCCGGATGCTCTCCGCTGAACCTGTATGCTCGTGTGCACTTTCCTTTGTGCACGACGCACACGAGACGGCGGGTGCAGCGCGCACCCGGTCTTCCCTGCGCCCTCTCATTGGAGGGCGGGAAGTTTCTCAGCAAGCCTCGGGCGCGTTGCGCCGCGAGAACGTAAAACCATATCTAACCGTCATTGTCTGCAACAAACGCGGAGCGTTTGTGCATGAGAGCGCAGCGAAGCAATCCATGTCACGGCATAAGGAAAGAATGGATTGCTTCGCTGCGCTCGCAATGACGTGGATGGTGCGGCGTATGGATCCCTGCGCTCAGGACGACAAAGTGAAATGGCGTCACTCAACCCTGGCCAACACAGCCAGCCGCCGGATGCCCTGGTTGCGGTAGGCGTTCAGGAACGCGTAATAGTCCTTGAAGGAGACGCAACCGTTGGAATCGCCTCTGTTGCCGAGCATATAGGTGTGCGCCAGCAAGCCGTCACGGCCGAAGATCTTGTCCTGCCCGCCGATCGGCGTCAGCCGCAGCGCCGGTACGCCGTGGAACAGCGCCTCGCGCGGCTTCAGTTCGTAAATGTGCGGCGGCGTCACACCCTGCATCCGCACGTGGGCATAGCGCACGTCATCCATCTTGGCACCGAGGCCCGAATGCGCTTCCAGCCTGGTGCCGTCGGGCAGATAAACCATCTTCGCCGCGATGTCGTAGACCGCGGTCTGCTTGTCGTAGGGCGGCGATCCGCCCAGCATCGGATTCTTCGAAAGCGTATCGGGGATGCTTCCGGTGACGCTGGCGTCAGCGGAAGCGTAGGACAACAGCGATCCAGGCGCGGGCTGCTTGCCCCACAATTTTTCAACCATGGTCGGCTTGTCGTTGGACGCAATCGACATCACCGCCGCCTTGGCGCGCTGTGCCATGTCGCGGACGGAAGCCCCTGCCTTCGCGGGCGCCTTGGTATCAACCGCCTTCGCCGCAGGCGCCGGAACGCCCAATGCGATCTGGGCCGCCGCCGGCTGCGGCGTGCCCTCCTTCACCTTCGGACCTTCGGCGAGTTTGGGTGCTTCGGTTTTCTTCGATGCTTCAACCGGCGCAGACGCTTCCGCGATTTGGGTCGCGGGAATCTGCCGTTCGGAAGGCATCAGCGTGTCGCCCTGCGGCGCCGAGGCTGCAAACCTTTCGTTAAACATAATCGAAGGAGAGACGGTCTCGGGCGCCGAAATCTTCGGGGCCGGCTGCGGCAGCGCCGCGAACACCTCGTTGAAGGCGGGCCGCGCCGGGCGCGCCGCTGCGATGCTGGAATTCTTTACGGTCGGCGCTTCGAACGCCGCGCTGTTGATCGAGGGATAGATGCTGGCGCCGAAAACATTGCTGTAGACCGTCCAGGCACAGCCCAGCACCACGGCTGCGACTGCGACGCCGCCGAGAAAATGCTGGGGAATGACTTTCCGGGAAGATTTCTTGCGGTTGTGGGCCGCAAGCCCAAACGCACCGGTACTCGTACTCATTCGCCTTGCGTCCAGAACAACAACTCTACTAGTCCCCCGTTTGAGGCCGCGCCGGAAAGTTCCCGTCGCAGCATCTCGCAGAGGCTCGGAGCGTCATTAAGGCGAGTTTTAGTTAAATGCGGATTAAACGCCGGCAGATGTGAGGCATGCGCAAATACTTGGAACTTATGCGCAAATTACCCCGTAATGATGCGGGGTTTGATTGGGACACCCGGCCTCGATCGGCCGGGTGTCCCATTTTGGAAATCAATCCTTGAACGGATCGAATTCGTCGTCCCCCGCCATCACAACGGCGAATGGACGCAACGTATGCTGCACCT
>JACDAG010000461.1 GCA_013695565.1 Bradyrhizobium sp. | reverse complement strand
AGAAATATTCGAACATGCGCTCGCGGCCGACGCAGGATTGCGCGTATTCGCCGGGCGGATTGGGCGAGAGCTCTTCATCGGCGCCTTTGCCGTTGACGGGCACGAAGGGATAGACGCAGCCGGTCGAGAACGCGACGATCCGCGATCCCGCAAAGGCCTGCGCCACCAGCGCCGGCACGTGCGCATTCATCGCCCAGGTCAGCGACAGGTCGCCCTCGGCGCCGAATTTTCGTCCGGCCATGAAGATGATGTTTGGGGTCTTCGGCAGCGCCTTGATGGCGGTCTCGTCCAGCAGGTCGCAATGGATGGTCTCGACGCCGCGGGCCCGCAGCCAGTCCTTGACATCAGGCTCGCTGAAACGCGCGACACCGATGATCCGTCGGTCGGGCAGGGCGGCCTTGGCGAGGCCCGCCAGCGTAGGTCCCATCTTGCCGGCCACACCCAAAATCATGATGTCGCCGTCGACCTTGCGCAGGTCGTCGATCAGCGCCTGGCTCGGTCGGCACAGCAAATCGTCGAGCGCTGCGATATCGGGGATCGTCTCGGGCAGATGGTCGCGTGTCAGCAGCATGCTTTTCTCTCGTTTGTCCTATTGCAGGCGGATGTCGCGGACCACGAAGAGCCGTTCGAGGCCGAGCACGAGGCCGTACAGCGCCACGCCGAGCAACGTCAGCAGGATGACGGCCATCACCATCGCCGGCGTGTCAAGCGAGGACTGCACCTGGATCATGAGATAGCCGAGCCCGCGCTCGGAGGCGATGAATTCGCCGACAATTGCGCCGGCCACCGCCAGAATGGCACCGACCTTCATGCCGGAAAAAACATAAGGCAGCGCGCCCGGCAACTGGATTTTCCGGAATAGCGTCCAGCGCGAACCGCGCAGCGATTTCACCAGATCGAGCAAATCAGGCTCGACCTCGCTCAGGCCGCGCGCTGTCGTGAGCAGGATCGGAAAGAAGCAGATCGAAAACGCGATCAGGATGTTCGGAAAGATGCCGTAGGAGAACCAGACGATGAACAGCGGTCCCAGCGCCACCTTCGGGATCATGTTCAGCGTTACGAACAGCGGCAGCAGCAACAGGCTGATCAGCGGCGACCATGTGAACATCACCGCGAGCATCACGCCGACCAGCGCGCCGAGGCAGAATCCGCCGAGGATTTCGGCTGCCGTGACCCAGAGGTTGGAGAGCCATGCGTATTTGGCCGACGTCAGCGTCGAGAGCGCGGCCAGCGGCGAGGGCAGGATGAATTTTGGAACCTGGAAAGCATCGACCAGCATCTGCCAGAGCACGAGCACGGCCAGATGCACGATCAGGATGATCGCCACCGTCCTCGCCGATCGCCCTGCATCGCCAGCCACGTAATGCTCCTTTGGATCGCGTCCGGTCCCGGCCGCGCGGGTACAGTGTAGCGTGGGGCGTCCCGGCTTTCAACCAGTTGGTTGATTAGCGTTCCACAGTCGTTCCGGTCTTGAGCCGGGCCCATACGCCGCGGCCCATCGATTCAAGACACAGGCGTCAGATACCTTCTGCAACAACATCCGCCGCGGCGTATGGGTCCCGGGTCAAGCCCGGGACGACAGGGTCACGGCCGCAGCGACTGCATCAGCAGGTCGACCACGTGCTTGCGGCGGGCCTTTCGTGCCGCCGGGCTCGACAGATCCTTGCCGAAGATCGCCGACAGGGTCGGCGTGTTCGAAAAGTAGAAATAACTCAACCCCGCAATCGAAATATAGAGATGCACCGGGTTGATCCCCTTGCGGAATACGCCGGCGCGGACCCCTTCGCTGAGGATGGCGGAGACCATGCTGACCAGCGGCGAATGCATCGCCTCCAGCTTGCGCGAGCCGCGCACATGGCGCGCGCCGCCACGGTTTTCGTCGTTCAGGAGCACGATGAAATCAGGGTGGGCGGCAAGGTGGTCGAACGAGGCCTCGATCAGCCGCTTGATCGCCTGTTGCGGCGGCAGGCCTTCCAGGTTGAGCTTGCGTTCCTGGGCGCGGATCTCCTCATAGACCCATTCCAGCACCGCCAGATACAGCGCGTCCTTGTCGCCGAAATAATGGTAGACCAGCTGCTTGTTGACGCCGGCACGCGCCGCGATCTCGTCGACCCGGGCACCGGCCAGCCCGCTATCGGCGAATTCACGGCGTGCCGCCGTCAAAAGCTTCTTGCGGGTCGCCGCCGGATCGCGCCGCTGCGGCTTTAAGTCGTCGGTTCGTCTCTTGCGCATTTCCAACCAAACAGTTGACAATTCGTCTCGTCCTTGTTGCATTGGTAGCGTCGCGGGCGGGCAACGACAAGGCCGGGATTACCCGGGGATTGCCAGCATGCAAATAGCCGGCGTTCAAATAAGGAGAGTTGCCATGAAGGGCTTGAAGATTGCGTCACTGGCGCTTGCGCTTGCCGCACAGGCGGCTCCCTCCTGTGCCGGCGAGGCCGTCAATCTGATCCTGAACTGGGCGCCGACCGCGGATCATTCGCCGTTCTATTATGCCAAGGCGCAGGGCTGGTACGAGAAAGCCGGTATCGATCTGACCATCGAGACCGGCAAGGGTTCCGGCGTGTCGTCGCTGAAGGTCGGCTCCGGCGGTTCGCCGTTCGGCATCGCCGATCTCGCGACCATGCTGGTGGCGAAGAGCAAGGGTGCCGACGTCGTGGCGCTGATGAGCATCTACGCCAATACCGGGCAGACCTTCTATTGGCTGAAGAGCCATGGCGTGAACGGCGCCACGGATTTTCCAGGCCACAAGATCGGCAATCCGCCGGGCGACGCGTCGCGCGTGATGTGGCCGGCGTTTGCCAAGGCCGCCGGCATTGCGCCGGACGCGGTCAGTTTCGTCAATGTCGGGCCGACCGCCAAGATCGCGGCGCTGAAGAGCCACACCGTCGATATCATCAGCGACTTCTATAACGAGCACGATCTGAAGGTGATCGAGTTCGGCGCCGACCTCGGCTATGTCAACTGGAAGGACATCGGGCTCAATCCCTACGGCAATTCGCTGATCGTCAACGGCGCCTATCTGGAAAAGAATCCGAAAATCGCCGAGGCGTTCGTCAAGGTCAGCCAGAAGGCATTCGCCGCCTGCGTTGCCGACGTCGCCCCCTGCTTGAAGGCGCTGCTCGATGCCGCCTCGGGGCTGGACAAGGAAAACCAGGAACGCCAGTGGGAACGCATCAAGTTCCTGATGACCGACGATTTCACCGCAACAAAAGCGCTGGGCTGGATCGACGAAGGCCGGATGAAGAAGGACTATGAACTGGTGCAGACCTATCTCGGCATGGAGAAACCGTTCGAGGTCGGCACCGCTTTCTCGACCAAAATGCTCGATACGTCGATCAAGATGGATGCGAGCAAGGTGAAGAAATAGGAACGACGAAGCCAACGCCAATCGTCATTGCGAGCATAGCGAAGCAATCCATAGCGCGGCAAGCTGGATTGCTTCGTCGCTTCGCTCCTCGCAAAGACGCGGGGGCCTCTCAGCCACCCTCGCTGATGTCTTCGTTCAGGTGCAATTCCAACCGCTCGCACAGTTCCGCCATCACCCGCTGCGTCGTCGCAAGATCCTTCAAGCTGACGCCCTCGGCGAGGCCATTGACCCACGGCACCTGAAGCCTTGTAGCCGCCTCAAACGCGTCCTTTCCCCGTTTTGTCAGCACGACGAGATGCGCGCGGCGGTGATGCGGGTTGGGCTCGATCTCCAGCAGGCCGTCATCCCGCATTTCGTTGACGATGCGCTGAACGCCCTGCCGGTTGAGCCCCATGTTGCGCGCCAGCCACGCCACGGGCTGCGGCCGCTCGGCCAGCGCAATTGCGCCCAGCACCTGCCAGCGCGCGCTGGTGAGGTCGAGATCGGCCACGAGCCGGTCGCCGGCCAGCAGCAGCCGGCCGTTGAGCCGGAATATCGAAAGGATCAGACCGGTCAAGGCCTGTCCGGCTGGCGTATGCCCCTTGCTTCGCATTGACAATTAATATCCAAGATGACAATATATTGTCAATATGGGAGTGCGTCATCATGCTGATCGGACAGCTGGCCACCGTTATCGCCGCGGCCTTCGCCGGTGCCGCTTTGTTCATCAATTTCGCCGAGCAGCCGGCGCGCCTGATCCTCGATGACCGGAGCCTGCTGGCGCAGTGGAAGCCGAGTTATGCGCGCGGCTTTGCGATGCAGGCGAGCTGTGCCGTGATTTCCGGAATGCTTGGACTGATCGCGGCATGGCAGAGCGGCGATTGGCGCTGGACCGTCGGCGCGGTGCTGATGCTGGCCAACTGGCCTTATACGCTGTTCGGCATCATGCCGACCAACCGCAAGCTCAACGCCATTGCCGAAGCTGATGCGGGGCCGGAGTCACGCCGCCTGATCCTGCATTGGGGCGGCCTGCACGCGGTGCGAACGGCGCTTGGTATCGCCGCGACCGCTGCCTTCATCTGGGCGCAGCGCTGATTACGGCGCCGTCATGCCGGACGCTTTGACCACCGTGGTCAGCTTGTCATGGTCGGCTTTCATCAGCGCGGCCAGCTCGGTCAGTGTCATCGGCTTGCCCGGAATATCGGCGACCGAAAGCTGGCGCTGAACGTCGGGATTGAGCAACGCCTTGTTGATCGCCTGGTTGATCTTTTCGGCGAGCGCGTCCGGCGTCCCTGCTGGCACGTAGATGCCGTACCAGGAGACATAGGACGCGCCGGGATATCCGGCTTCCGCGATCGTCGGCACGTCGGGCAGATCTGCAATCCGCTTCTCCGTGAACACCGCCAGCGGCTTGATGGTGTTTTGCTTGATGTGCGGCAACGCCAGTGCCAGCGAGACGATCTCGAAATGCATCAAATTGGTCATCAGGTCGATCAGCGCCGGGGGCTGGCCCTTGTAGCCGACATTGGTCAGCTTGATGTTGGCGGTCTGAAACAGCTTTTGCGCGGTGAGATCGATCGACGAACCGGTGCCGGGATTGCCGAAATTGAGTTCGCGGGGCTTGGCTCGCGCGAGATCGACGAACTCGGCGAGCGTCTTGGCCGTACTTGCCGGGTTCACCACCGCGACGCTCTGATTCCAGATCGCGAGGCCGACGCATTTGAGGTCTTTCATCGCGTCCCAGCCGGCGTCCTTGTACAGCGTCGGATTGACCAGCGCCGCGGGTCCGGTGACCAGCCAGGTGTAGCCATCGGGCTCGCTGCGCGCGACTGCGGCCGTGCCGATGTTGCCGTTGGCGCCGGGCCGCGCTTCGACGACGATGGTCTGCTTCAGATCGCGGCCGACCTGTTCGGTCACGGTGCGGGCGACGATGTCGACGATGCCACCGGCGGGGTAGGGCACGATGATGCGGATCGGCCGGTTCGGAAAATTGCTCTGCGCCTGCGCCGCGCCGCCCACCAGCATAGCGATGCCAACGGCCAGCCGAAGCGCGGCTTTGATACCGCCCATGATTCCCCTCCCACCATGACCGCATCGTTCATGCGATGCGATGTTGCCCCGTTAGGGGTTTAACTGTTGGCGACCAGCGAGCGGATGCTGCGCGCAAGGCCGAGGATGCGCGGCCCGCATTCGCGCTCGATCTGCTCGGCGCTGAAACGAAACGAGGGGATGCCGCAATTGACCGACAGGCGATCGCCGGTCGCCGTCCGGTACAGTGGCGCTGCGACACCAAAAATCTCGCGCCGCCATTCGCCGAGCGAAACCGCAAAGCCGCGTTCCTTGCAAAGCTCGATGTCCGGCAACGTCCGCGTCAGCACGTAGTCGGCTTCCTCGGGACGCTCCGCCTTCACGCTTGCAACGTAGGCTGCAAGTTCTTCCGGCGTGGAGAGCGAGTGCAGCGCGCGGCCGACCGCGGAGGTCGCCAGCGTTCCGGTAAATCCGACATCGGGGACGTGCGGCACCGCATCGGTGGTGCGCAGCGTCTCGACATAGATGAAGTCGAGCCCGAACGGCATCGCGATCGAAACCGTGCCACCGGTGTAGGCCGCAAAATCGCGCATCAGCGGGCGCGCCAGTTGCCGCACCTTCAATGACGACAACACCGGGTAAGCGGCGGCGAGCACGCCAAGCCCGAGTTCGAAACGTCCCTTGGCGTCGCGTTTGAGATAACCGAGCTGCTCCAGCGTGTAGGTCAGACGCGACACCGTCGGCCGCGACAGGCCGGTATGCGTTGCGAGGTCTGCATTCGACAGCGAGCCGCCATGGCTCCGGAAGGTGGCCAGTACATCAAGCCCGTGCGCCAGCGTCGTCGAGAAGGAGGGATCGGCCGCGTCCACCGCGACCTTGGTTCGGGAATTCGGAGAGGGGTTGATGGTCAAAACGGCCGTCATGGATACAATATTGGTCAAGATTTGGAATTTTGTCAATATATCGGAATGAATTTGCAATTCATGTCGATATACGATTAGCTGCCCGAAAAAGCGGGAGGCGGCATGGATTTCGATCTTTCCAGTCGGTCGGAAGCCTGGCGGCGGAAGCTGCAGGCGTTCTTCGACAAGGAAGTGCTGCCGCGCCACCGCGCCTGGCTCGATCATGTCGCGACCAGCCGGGAAACGCCGCCCTTCATGGCCGACCTGCAGGCGAAGGCCCGCGCCGCCGGCCTGTGGAATCTCGGTTTGCCCGAACTGGCTGCGGATGAACCGGGTACGCGGTTGTCGAATCTCGAATACGCGCCGCTGGCCGAAATCATGGGCCGGCTGTTCTGGGCACCGGAAGTCTTCAACTGCCAGGCGCCCGACGTGCCCAACATGATCGCGCTGCAGAACTGCGCCACTTCAGATCAGAAGGCGCGTTGGCTGCAGCCGCTGTTGGAAGCCAAAACCCGTTCCGCGTTCGGCATGACCGAGCCGGATGTCGCCTCGTCGGATGCCACCAACATCGCCACCCGGATGGTGCGCGACGGCGACGACTACATCATCAACGGTCGCAAATGGTTCGTCACCGGCGCGGCACATCTGAACTGCAGCTTCCTGATCGTGATGGGCGTGACCGATGGCGATGCCGACCGCACGCGCCGGCATTCCTGCATCATGGTGCCAATGGATGCGCCCGGCGTTCGCCTGGTCCGGCGGCTGCGCTGGATGGGCTGCGAGGATCACAC
>JACDAG010000609.1 GCA_013695565.1 Bradyrhizobium sp. | reverse complement strand
GGTTATGGGTCCCGGCGTTCGCCGGGACGACGCTTTATTATAATGCCCGGCTCCGCGCCAGCGCCGCACTGACCAGCGCGCGATAAGCTCGTTCCGCCAATGTCGCGGGACGGTCGAGGCCAAGCCGCGCCAGGCATTCGCGCTCGGCCGCATTCGGCTCGCGCAAAAACCCCTGCCACAGCAGCCCGGGCAACCGCAGCGGCGTGCGCTGTGCGTCCCGCAGCAATTGCAACGCCGGGATCAGCCGCTGCTCGACCTCGGTAAAATCGCTGCCGAACGGGAACGATGGCAGCAGGCCCGCCTCGCGCGCGGGCTTTAACGCCGCCGCGATCGCTTCCGGAAAATTCTCGCGGTGCGCGGACGGAATTTCAAACGCCCGCGGCAGCTTGCCGGCATCCTTGGCGATTTTTGCAAGTTCGGCCTGGAAGCGGGAGTCGGTTACCGCAAGCATCGCCGCGATGGTTTCGCCGTCGGATTTCCCTCGGACATCGGCGACGCCATATTCGGT
Organism: Bradyrhizobium sp.; assembly: GCA_013695565.1. Taxonomy (GTDB): domain Bacteria; phylum Pseudomonadota; class Alphaproteobacteria; order Rhizobiales; family Xanthobacteraceae; genus Bradyrhizobium. The sequence goes on along the minus strand of JACDAG010000609.1, from coordinate 2,782 downwards.
GACGAAGACGTCCCGTAGATGCCGCGGAATGGTCTGATGACCGTAGTTCCAGAGGATGTTGGATTGCGCACTTGCGCCGGTCTGCCGTGTCGCTTCCAAAGCGAGGACGGATCGCGCGCCCTGCAGCGCGAATGCCTGCGCCACGAAATTATACTGGCCGCCGACGCCGCTCACGACCTGGCCGTTCTCGAGACCGTCGGAGATCGCGGCTCCCATCAGCGTCGCCATCATCGCATTGTTGACAAAGCGGGCATCGACGCGCGCACGCCGCTTGGCATCCTCATCGCCATAAAGCTGGTTGGTGAACGACACCGGCATCATCTGGATGCGCGCGATCCGTTCCGGCGGCATCTCACGCAGCGTGCGATAGAACGCTTTCGGCCCGAGGAAGAATGCGCCGTGCAGCGTCACGCCGTCGACTTCGCGCTTCAAAATGCCGGCGTCGATCAGGCCGAGAAACGCCTCGAACAGCATTTCGCTGACGCCGTAAAGCCCCTTCTCGAACGGACCGGCTTGCGGCACCGATCGTTCCGGCGCGAGCCGCTTTATGATGGCACGGAATTGCACGTTGTCGCGGTGACGAACGATCAGGCCCTGCGCCAACGCGTCGCCGACCTGCCCGATGCCGATCTGCAATGTGCCGCCGTCAGGCACGAGCCCCGCGGCATGCAGGCCGATGGCGTATTTGGTGTCGCTGATCGGCTCGGCCGGCGGCGCGAACAGCGGAAAGTCCGTCTCGGGGCTGTCGAGCACCGCGCTGAATTCGTCGCCTGAGAGATCGCCGGCGCCGGGCATGAACGGCAGTTCGGAGTTGACCTGGCCGACCAGCCTGAACGACGCGCGGCCTTCCGCACGGGCGCGCAGAATATCCAGCGTGGTGTCGGTGTTGCAGCTCAGGCTGTAGCGCGCGACGCCACCCTCCACGCGCTTTGCCACCAATTGGGTGACGACATTGAGCCCGCGCTCCAACAGATAGGAGGCGGCATGCGTATAGTTCGCGGAGATGTAATGTTCCTGCGCGTACGGCACGCGCAGCCATTTTCCGGCGAGAAAGAAGAACTCGATCACCTGGATGTTGGGTGGCAGCGCGCCCGCATGCAGCGCCGCGGCGTAAGTGAGATCGGGATAGCCACCGAACAGCCGGTCGATCACCGGACCGATAAAGCGTTTTTCTAGCAAACTGCCGGGCCTCGGCTTTTCCAGCGTCAGCGCGGAAAACAAGGTCAGGTTGATCGAACGGTCGGCGATGGCGCGGGCGTAGAGCGCATTAATGACATGGTTGGCCTTGCCGAGCCCGAGCGGTAACCCGACCACAAGGTGGGTGCCGACATCGCAGATGATGTCTTCCGCGATCGCTTCAGGGTCGGAAAACAGTTTCGGCATCAAAATGCGGACCCGGGCACGACTGGACAGCCAACCGCCCTGGAATCGGACGCGGGCCGGCCCAAGCTATAACGCATTTGTTATCGGACCGCGTCTGTGACGAACCGGCAACAGCCAAGCGCCGAATTCCTGTGGTGATGTCGCACGACCCGTTTGCCAGTGGCGGCACCGCCCCCTAAACAGGTAGATGTGACGAGGCCGTCGGCGGGGGCGGATGGGCCTTGAGTAGTTGCGGGATCAGATGGTTGGGCGTGCCGCTAGATTTGGCCACGTGACAAGGCGCGTGCTTCGATCGGGCATTTGCCTTGGTGTGGTGATTTGTGTGGTTTTTGCCGCCAGCGCCCAGGCCGAGAACCTTCCGGACGCACTGGCCAAGGCCTACCAGACCAACCCCCAACTCAATGCCGAACGGGCGCGCCAGCGCGCCACCGACGAGAACGTGCCGCAGGCCCTAGCCGGCTACCGGCCGCAGATCGTCGCCAGCCTCACCGCCGGCCTGCAGGCGGTCCGCAACCTGTTGCCTGACAACACCGTCCAGTCGGCGACCCTGAAACCCTGGACCATCGGGGTGACGGTGACCCAGACCCTGTTCAACGGCTTCAAGACCGCCAACAGCGTCCGCGTCGCGGAACTGCAGGTCTCGTCCGGCCGTGAGGCCCTGCGCAATGTCGGCCAGGGCGTGCTGCTCGACGCCGTCACCGTCTACACCAACGTGCTGGCCAACCAATCGCTGGTCACCGCGCAGCGTTCCAACGTCGCATTCCTGCGCGAGACCCTCGCTATCACCCAAAAGCGCCTCAATGCCGGCGACGTTACGCCGACTGATACCGCGCAGGCCGAGGCGCGCCTGAGCCGCGGCCTCGCCGACCTCAACGCCGCCGAGGTTGCGCTGGCGATCAGCCAGGCGACCTATACCCAGGTGATCGGCAACGCGCCTGCGCAATTGGGCCCGGCCGAAACCGTCGACCGCTATCTGCCGCGCAGCCGCGACGACGCCACTGGCCTCGCGTTCCGGGAACATCCGGCGGTGATGGCCGCCGCCTTCGATGTCGACGTCGCCTTCACCAGCATCCGCGTCGCTGAAAGCAGCCTGATGCCGACCATCACGCTGCAAGGCAGCGCCAGCCGCAGCAAGCAGTCGGATTCCACGCTCGGCACCTTCGGGACCGACCAGGCTTCGATCGCCGGCCAGCTCACCCAGCCGATCTACGATGGCGGCATGGCGGCTTCGCAGACCCGGCAGGCCAAGGAAATCTCCGCCCAAAGCCGGCTGGTGCTCGACCAGGTCCGCAACCAGGCCCGCACCGCGGCGATCGCCGCCTGGGTCGCCAATGAAGGCGCCAAGGTCGCGGTGACAGCTTCCGAATCCGAAGTGCGCGCCGCCACCGTTGCGCTGCAG
>JACDAG010000499.1 GCA_013695565.1 Bradyrhizobium sp. | reverse complement strand
AACCGAACCCGGCGGAGTGAGCGCATGAACGTCATGGATACCAGGAAGACGTCCGCGCTGCTCTATCTCGACGGCGTGCACGTCTCGTTCGACGGCTTCCACGCCATCAACAATCTGTCGCTGACGCTGGAGCCCGGCGAGATGCGCGCCATCATCGGTCCCAACGGCGCCGGCAAGACCACGATGATGGACATCATCACCGGCAAGACCAAGCCGGACGAGGGCGTGGTGCTGTTCGACGGCGTCACCGATCTGACGCGTCTCGACGAAACCCGCATTGCCGAACTCGGCATCGGCCGCAAATTCCAGAAGCCGACGGTGTTCGAGAGCCAGACCATCGAGGACAATCTGCTACTGGCGCTCAACGTCGATCACAGCGTCAAGGGCACGCTGTTCTGGCGCGGCAGCAAGCCCGAGGCCGAACGCATCGAGCGCGTGCTGGAAACCATTCGCCTGAAGGATTCGCGAAACAAGCTCGCCGGGAGCCTGTCTCATGGCCAGAAACAATGGCTCGAGATCGGCATGCTGCTGGCGCAGGATCCGAAGCTGCTGCTGGTCGACGAACCGGTCGCCGGGATGACCGACGTCGAAACCCATCAGACCGCCGAGCTACTCAAGGAAATCAACAAGGACAAGACCATCATGGTGGTCGAGCACGACATGACCTTCGTGCGCGAACTCGGCGTCAAGGTGACGTGCCTGCATGAAGGCACGGTGCTGGCGGAGGGAACCATCGATCAGGTTTCGCAGAATGACCGCGTGGTCGAAGTGTATCTGGGAAGGTGAGAGGCGAGTAGCGAATGGCGAATAGCGAATGGAAAGACGGTTCTTCCTACCATTCGCTATTCGCTACTCGCCATTCGCCCGAAAAGGGCATCGCATGTTAAATGTTGATAACATCAGCCTCTATTACGGCGCGGCGCAGGCGCTGCGTGGCGTCTCGATCACGGCCGAGCCCGGCAAGGTGACCTGCGTGCTCGGCCGCAACGGCGTCGGCAAGACCTCGCTGCTGCGCGCGATGGTCGGCCAATACCCGATTGCCTCGGGTTCGATCACGCTCAATGGCGACGATATCACGGGTCTCAAGCCGTATGAGCGGGCCCGAAAAGGCATCGGCTTCGTGCCGCAGGGCCGCGAGATTTTCCCGCTGTTGACGGTGGAGGAGAATCTGAAGACCGGCTTTGGCCCGCTGAAGCGCGACGACCGCAATATTCCCGACGACGTGTTTTCGCTGTTTCCGGTGCTGAATTCGATGCTCGGCCGGCGCGGCGGCGATCTCTCCGGCGGCCAGCAGCAGCAGCTCGCGATCGGCCGCGCGCTGGTGATGCGTCCGAAACTGTTGCTGCTCGACGAGCCGACCGAAGGCATCCAGCCTTCGATCATCAAGGATATCGGCCGCGCCATCTCCTATCTGCGCAGCCTCGGCACCATGGCGATCGTGCTGGTCGAACAATATCTCGACTTTGCCTGCGAGCTCGGCGACAATTTCGCAGTCATGGACCGGGGCGCGGTGAAATATGCCTGCGACCGGGCCGCGATGGATCCCGCCGAGATCAGCCGCCAGATGGCGCTGTAGTTTGTAAAACGGATTGTGCCGCGGCGGCCGGTTGGGGGGACGGATGCGGACCGAAACGACGGGTGCTGCTTTATCGACATTTGCGGCCAACCGGGCCCGGGGCGCCGTCAAATTCGACGTGAAGCTGCAGGACGGCGTCACCCGCCGTGGCGTCCTGCATGAATCCGGTTCGCTCCGCGTGCGTTTTCCGTCACCCGAAGGCGAGGGCTTGTCCGGTGTGTTCGTCAACACGGCGGGCGGCATCGCCGGCGGCGACCGTTTCGACATCGATATCGCAGCCGGCGCCGGCGCGCGGCTGACGCTGACGACGGCGGCGGCCGAGAAGGTCTATCGCGCGGCCGGGCCCGCCGCTCAACTCAATATTGCGCTTAGGGCGGAGGCGGGCGCGCACCTTGCGTGGCTGCCGCAGGAAACCATCCTGTTCGACCGGGCGCGGATTTCGCGCCGCATCGATATCGATCTGGCTGATGACGCCTCGCTTTTACTTTGCGAAATCGTCGTGTTCGGGCGCGCCGCGATGGGCGAACGGATGCTGCATGGCGAGTTCATCGACCGCTGGCGGCTGCGCCGTGCAGGCAAGTTGGTGTTTGCCGAAACGATCCGGCTCGACGGCGATATCGGCGCAAAACTGTCACTACCGGCGATCGCCAAGGGCGGTGTCGCCATCGGCACCGCGCTGATCGCGCCCGGCGATGAGGCCGTGGTGGAGCGGATCCGCGAGGCTTCGGAAACGTTCGGCGGCGAGGTCGGAATCTCCGCATGGAATGGATTTGCAATGGCGCGCTTCTGTGCCCAAGATGCAGCCCGGCTGCGCGCCGACATGATGACCGTACTCGGCCGCGCCTCGGGTGTGCCGTTGCCAAGACTCTGGCTTAATTAACGTCTCTGGCTCAACCAGTTGGCTGAATTAGATTGTTCGAATTGACAAGAGTGCTCGCATGAATCTTTCCCCCCGCGAAAAAGACAAGCTTCTGATCTCGATGGCCGCGATGGTGGCGCGCCGCAGGCTGGAGCGCGGCGTCAAGCTCAACCATCCCGAAGCGATCGCGATCATTTCCGACTTCATCGTCGAGGGCGCGCGCGACGGCCGCACGGTGGCTGAGCTGATGCAGGCCGGCGCGCAGGTCATCACCCGCGCCCAGTGCATGGACGGCATTGCCGAAATGATCCACGACATCCAGGTCGAGGCGACGTTTCCGGACGGAACAAAACTCGTCACCGTGCATGAGCCGATAAGGTGACAAGCACTCGTCATTCCGGGGCGGCGCGCCGAACCCGGAATCCAGAGGTAATTAATTTCGAGATTCCGGGTTCGATGC
>JACDAG010000498.1 GCA_013695565.1 Bradyrhizobium sp. | reverse complement strand
TTCCCAGCCCATCGCCGAACTCCGCGCCGGGGAACTGGTCGGGGAAATCGGCTTCTTTGCCAACCTTGCCCGCACCGCCAATGTAATCGCGATCCGCGACACGAGCGTACTCGTGCTGACGCGAGCCGCCTATCAGAGCCTCGCAGAGAGTACGCCGGCGATTGCCGAAGCGCTGCTGGCCGCGCTGGCGCTGCGGTTTGCAAAGCGGACCGAGCACATTCCAACAACGCGCACCTCGCCAACCGCGCGCACCGTGGCGCTGATCGATGCCGGCCACGAGCCGATTCCGACGACTTTTTATCGGCGCATGCGCGCGGGCCTCGCCAGGATCGATGCCCAGATCGTCGATCCCGCCCGCGTCAGCTCGATGTTTCCCGGCCAGCCATTGGATGCCCCCGACGTTACCGACTGGCTCAACAAGCTCGAACAGGCTTCGCCGCTCGTTATCTATCTCGGCAGTGGCGAGGTGCCGGCCTGGACGCGGAAAGCGATCCGGCAGGCGGACATGGTCGTGTTGGCGTGCCGCGGCGATGCGCCGGCGGAAGGCCTGACCGAGATCGAAGCCTTCGCCTGCAAGGTGCATCCGGTGTCGGCGCGGCGCATCGTGCGTATCCATGACCGGAGGAGCGGCGAAGTCAGCGGCACGCCGGCGTGGCTTGCTCGCCTGCCCTGCTTCATGCACCACCACGTCGCGCTCGAAGATCAGGTCGACGTCGACAGCCTGATCCGCTTTCTGTCCGGGCGCGCGATCGGATTTGTCGCCGCCGGCGGCGGGAGTTTCGGGTCCGCCCATGCCGGCATCTACAAGGCGTTTCGCGAGCGCGGCGTGATGTTCGATATCTTTATCGGAACCAGCGTCGGCTCCGCCATGGCGGCCGGCTTCGCCAAGAACTTCGAGGCGGACCATCTCGAACGCGGCGCCCACGAGATCTTCGTGAAAAGCCGCAGCTTCCGCCGGCCGACCTGGCCGCGATACGCGCTGCTGGATCACAAGGCGTTCGATCGCGCGCTCGCCGATCAATACGGGGCGCAATGCAGGATCGAGGATTGCTGGCGGCCCTTCGCGGCGGTCGCAACCAACCTGTCCACCCATTGCCTCGAACTGATCCAGTCGGGCCTGCTCTGGCAGGCAGTACGCGCATCAAGCGCCATCCCCGGACTGTTGCCACCGTTCTACACCAAGGAAGGCGCAATGCTGGTCGACGGATGCCTGATCGACAATGTTCCGCTCGATCCGATGCATCAACTGAAAAGCGGTCCCAATCTGGTGGTGCATTTCGGCGAACCCGCCGTCGAGACGTTCGACGTCGATTATGCCACGTTGCCTGGCCGGCTCGAGCTGGCCGCCGCCATGCTGATACCGTTTCGCAAGAAGCTGCTTCCGGCGGCGCCGAACGCGGTCAACGTGTTGTGGCGAAGTCTCGTCGCCCATCAGCGCTACGACACAATTCCCGCCGCACCGCTCGATCACGTCATGCGGCCACCGATTCCGCCTGGCGTTGGCGTCACCGAATTCGAACGCCACACCGAGATTTTCGACGCGTCCTACATTTGGGCGCGGGAGCGCCTCGCGTCGCTCGAAGCCGACGGCAATTCGGCCATCGCCGCCATTCTCGCAAGCCGTAGCGACCAGGCCCTCAACGACGCCTCCATTACGTAGACAGAACCGCGCGCAACTCGGCGGCCAACAATCGCGGCACCGGATCATCGGGACGTTCCGCGGCCAGCGCTTCAAACAGCTGGGCAGCGCCGCTTTTATCGCCTTCAATCAACCGATATGCCGTGAGGTAGCGATCGCGCCAATGTGACGGCACCTCCGGTGGCCAGGGTTCGAAGACTTCAACGGGCACATCAAGCCCGCGCAATGACGTGACACCGAGTGGCCGGAACAGCGTTGACGTGCATTGCGACGCCGCGAACGGGCCAACACAGATCGTCGACCCATAGCGCTTGTTGAGCGCTTCCAGCCGCGCCGCCGAGTTGATGGAATCGCCATGGGCGGTGTAGTCGAGTTTCGACCTGATGCCGATGTCGCCGACGATGGCGACACCGGTTTCGATACCGATACGGGTGCGACCAAAACCGATCTGCGACGGTCCGGTCCGGGATTGAAACTCCTTCGCCCAGATCCGCATCTCCTCGGCGCAATTGATCGCATGCTGCGGATGATCGCGAAGATCGAGCGGCGCGTTGAAGAACGCATGCACGGAATCGCCGACGATCTTGTCGACCATCCCGCCATGCTTCATCACAATGGCCGCCATCCCTTCAATGTATTCGTCGAGCACGGCGACCAGCTGTTCGGGACCTGCGCGATGCGTCATCGCGGTGAAATTCTCGATGTCGGTGAACAGCGCGGTGATTTCGCGCTTCTCACCGCTCAACTTGAGCAGGCCCGGATTCTCGGCAATTCTTTTCACCACCGCCGGCGCCAGATGCTGCTCGAAGCGGCTCCGGATGCGGGCTTCACGACGGCTTACCAGCGCATAGGAGCTGACGGACGATGTCAGGAAAACAAAAAGGCCTCCAATCGACGGCATCAGGGGATCGACCAGCCGATCCCCGATCAGCGATGTCAGGATTGCCGCTACCCAGATGGCGGCCAGAGCCGTCAATCCAACCAGGGCGCCCAACACCGGCGAAAGGCCCGCCGCCGCTATCACGGCGATCAACCCCATCACCAAGGTCAGAGCCAAGCCTATTGGCACCGCTTGCGGCGCCCGGCGCGCCAAAATCTGCCGGACGGCATCTGCCTGAATCTCGACCGACGGCGCCAGCGAATCATTCGGCGTCTCGCGCAATCCGCCAAGCTCCGGTGCGGAGCTGCCGATCAGTGCAATCGTTCCCGCGAGGCGGGCGCGCTCTGCTGCGTTGTTGACGATCTCGACCGCGGAAATCGTGCGTGTCGCATGGTTGCCCGCATCAGCGCCGGCCAATCGCAGGAAACCGTCGCTCGGCAGCGGCACTTCGAGATCGCCAAGGATGATCCGTTGCGGGCCTGTGTCGACATTATAGGCCGGAGACCGCTGAAACAGCCGGACGGCTTCCAGCGCAAGCCCCGGTCGCGTCACATCGCCCGTTCCGACAAAAAGCGGTACGCGCCTGATCTTGCCGTCCGCATCTCCCGGTAATGAAAGCGCGCCGAGCCCTTTGGTCGCCTCGACAAGCGGCGTCATCGGCCCGCTGCCTCCGGTCATCCGCCAGATGTCGTCAAGCACGATCGGGTGACGCGCGAGAATCGGCACCCCCGGCAAGGCATTGTCCATGTCGGCATCGAGAACAAATCCCAGCACTACCGGAACGTTCTTCATCACCGCAGCCAGATGCTTGTCCCCATCGGGAAGGTCTGCGGCAAGCGCGCTGATATCCTGCTTTCCTGTAAGCGAGCCGAGCCGTCGCGCCAACGCCGCTGGAGAGCGGCTATCCGCCTGCGTAAAGAGGACATCGACCCCAACCACGGACGGCTTTCCGGCGGCCACCGCTTCGACCAGGCGCGCCATCGTCTCGCGCGGCCACGGCCATTCGCCGAGGGCGTCGAGCGAGCGTCGGTCGATGTCGACGACGATCACCGGCGCGCGCTTTGCGGTTTCATGGGGCTGCGATCGGCGCAGCTGCCGATCGGCCGCAAGCACCACGTCAAACGCCTTTTCCCGAAATGCGTTCCGCCATTCCTTTGGTATCAGAAACGTGGCCGCCAGAAACAGCACGAGCGCAAGAACACCGGCAACCAGGCCTGAGTGGGTCTTGCCGAAATGGCTAAGCATGAGCCCCGTCGACTTCGGCGAGCTTCTGCGGATCGCAGAAGATGCGATCGAGTGTCCGGCCGATCGCGCCAATCTCCTCCAGCTTGCCCAGCGCCTCGTTGATCTTGGGGCGGCTGGCGCCGAGCAGCAAGGCGAGTTCGCCCTGCGACATGCCGATATCCAGCGGCAGGCGCTTGCCGGGTACCGGCTTGCGATCGCCAATGGCGATCAGGAAGAAACGCGCCAGCCGGACATGCATCGGGTGAAGCGCGATCGACTCGAGTTGCCCGCTGGTGTCCCGCAGCCGGCTGCAAAGAAACGATATCAACCGCTCGGACAATACCGGTCGTGCGACCCAGAGTTTGCGAAAATCCTCCTTGTCGAGCCGGTAGGTCGTCACCGCGGTGAGCGCGGTAGCATCGGCACTTCTGGTGCCGCCATCAAGCGCTGCAATTTCACCCAGCAATTCGCCCGCCGTCGCATGCCGAAAGCTCAGCTCGCGGCCGTCCTCGGTAGCGATCGCCAGCCGCACGCGTCCTTCGGCCACGAGGTAAAGTCCCGTCGCGCGCTCGCCGCGCGCAAACAGCGCCTGTCCCTTTTTGAATTTGGCCTCCCGAAAAGACGGGACGCAGGCCTCGATATCTTCGACAGCCAGGCCCTTGAACAGCTCCGTCTTCGACAGGAGCGAAACCAGAATATCTTTGCTGGACATTTATCGCCTGAATGAAAGGCCTCGGTTTGCAATTGCTTTGACGTCAGAGCGGAAATTCTCCCCGCATCTCCATGATCTCTATCGCGAGGTCTTCCCTTGCTCCTTCCGAAATTCGGTCGGGGGACTAACTAACGCTGTCGAAAGCGCTACGAATCCGCTCCGGGCTCCACGCACTTGCTGCGGAGGGTTTTGAACCCGGACTCTCCAGATTCGTCCCCTGTCCTGCTTGTAGCACGATCTCGCTTCCGCCGCCGGAAACAGCGACCGTGCCGTGATCGACAAACACGCCAAAGACACCGTTGCTCGGTCCGGCAAAGAATTTTGTGCCGCGAACGGCAATGAGTCCATAGGAGCTCCTGATCTTCAGCGGCACAGGGCGGCTTCCGCTTGGCCGATCAAAGAGCATCGGACCCGACTGCAGCGAGATTTCACCGCCGGTGGTCGACAGAAACTGGTCAATGACGAGTTGCGCTTTTTCGCCGAGCTTGATCGTGGTGTCCTCACCCAGCAACATCGTGAGTCGGGAGGCTACCCCGGTCGCTACGCGATCGCCGACATAGACATCGGAGGATTTTTCCAGGGCACGGTGCTGGTCGCTCACATCGACGAACGCTTCACCCTTGATCTCTTCGACGCGTCCGGCACGGTCGCCCGCACGCGATGGCGCACTGAACGCCGCGGACGCGAGCAGCGTACCGACGAATCCCAGAACGTCTCGCCGACCGAGCGGCTGCCCGAAATAGCGCCGCGATCCCGGAATCATGAAACGCATCGTACAACCCGCTCCGTTGTGCATTTCATGCTAGCGGAGCAGCCAAGTGCAGGCAACCGGTAGCGGACGACAGCGGGCGCGCAGCCTCTTAGCAT
>JACDAG010000496.1 GCA_013695565.1 Bradyrhizobium sp. | reverse complement strand
GTTGGCCAGATCGCGGTCATTCGGCACCGGCTCAACCGAAAAGCTCCGCGGTAACCGTCTTCCAACCCATCAATTGTAAAATTATCCCGGCGAGAGAAAAACATTCTCGCCCTCTGAGGTGCGAGCGCTAGCGAGCCTCGAAGGATGACAGTTCGAGCCCGTGGCCCATCCTTCGAGGCTCGCCAAAGATGGCGAGCGCCTCAGGATGACGGCGGTGTTTGTTGCACGAGGCTCGACTCAACCCCTACTTTAACGGCGAGTGCGGCGCGGGCAGCAGGATGGTCGAGTGCATCTCCTCGAGGAAGCCAGGCCCCTTGGTGAGGAATTCCTGCCAGGCCGGATCCTTCATGGTGTTGGCGCGGACTTCGGCGCGGGCGTTGAGGTCGGGATAGGCCCAGATGTGGCAGGCCTCGTTGGGCTCGCCCGCTTCGGTCTGCCAGAGGCCGACGATCTTCGAATATTTCTCGCGCGCCGGCAGCACGGCGGTGAACGCATCGAGCCATTGCTTGAGGCCGCCGGCCGGCTTGCCGCGATAGTTGCGCAGTTCATAGACATTGCCGGTCGAGGCCGGCGCCACCGGCGGCTTGATCGCGTTCATGAGCCGGACGTTCTGGCGCAGCAGCAGCGGGCGGATCAGCGGAATGTATTCGCTGGTCCAGCGCGAATTCTTCGAGAGCTCGCCGCGCAACCGCGCGCGCTCCTCGAAGCTGCTGTAGCTCCACATGTGCAGGACCTGGTTGAGCGGACCGATCTCGGTCATCCAATAGCCTTCGAGCTTGCCGTAATCGTTCTTGCGGATGTCGGCCGAAACGGTGCTCGCGGCCTTCACCATGTCGCCGAGCGTGCCGGGCTTTACGGTGTAGGTCCTCAACTCATAGATCATGGCGTTTTCCTGTGGTTTCTTGGTTCTGCGAGCGTATCAGGGCATGAAAGCTGCGTGGTGACAACTGCCGCCAAGAGCAAAGCAGCCACGCCCCCGCCCTCTCCCTGCCGTCGCGGGCGCGGGAGCGGATCGAGCCCTATTCCGCCGCCTGCGCGTTGATTTCGCCGGACACCTCGCGGATGGCGCGGGCGAGTTGGTCGGCAGGCTGGGCGCCGGACACCGCGTATTTCTGCGCAAAGACGAAGGTCGGCACGCCGGAGATCCCCTTCTCGGCGGCTTCCTGCGCCTGGCCCGAGATCAAGGCGACGTCCTCATCCGTTCCAAGCCGCTTGGGGATGTCTTCGGCATCGAGGCCGATATCGGCAGCCGCCTGCGCCAGCACATTGACGTCGGTGAGATCGCCGCCATCGCGAAAGTACAATTCCATCAGCCGCTGCTTCATCTCGGCGGATTTGCCTTGCGCTTCGGCCCAGTGGATCAGGCGGTGACAATCGGTGGTGTTGGGCTGACGCTTCACGAGCTCCGGCCGGTAGGTCAGGCCCTCTTCGCCCGCCGCCGTGACGACGCGGCCGGCGATGCCCTTGTAGGCCTCGACCGAACCAAATTTCGCGGTGAGATATTCGTCGCGGCTGATGCCCTCGCGCGGCACCCAGGAATTGAGGAAGAACGGCCGCCAGCGCACCTCAACCGGCACATCCGGCACCAGCGCCAGCGCGTTCTCGATCCGGCGCTTGCCGATATAGCACCACGGGCAGACCACGTCGGAGACGATGTCGATCGTCAGCGGTTTTAAGGTACTCATGGTGTCTCCCAAGGTCTGGATAATGGCTCCAAATGATGGCGGGAAAGTAAGCCGATTGAGGCCCCAAACAAGGGCCCGGGCCGCATGCCGGCCATCATATAACCTCGGCGGTTATTGTGGCCGCGGGCCGGCCCTCATAGAACGCCAGCAACGAATTCGCTCTGGAGCCGCAGCAATGACCGCCATTTTCAAGCCGGAAGGCCCGCTTTTTCGCGCCACCGAGCACGCCGGCGGGCCGTGGTCGCCGGATATGCTGCAGGGCAGCGCGACCACCGCGCTGATGACGCGCGAGGTCGAGCGGCTCGCCGATACCTCCGGATTTGCCGTCCGCCGCCTCGCCTTCGATCTGTGGCGGCCGGCGGGCCTGCGCGCCGTCGGCGTGCACACCGACATGCTGCGCGACGGCCGCAAGGCCAAGACCATCCAGGTGCGGCTATTGGACGGCGACACCGAAATCGGCCGCTGCACGGCATTGCTGACGGCGCAGGGCAAGGAGTCGCCCGCCGATCCCTTCACAAAGAGTTCAGCCAGCGACGCGCCGCCGGAAGCAGGCACGCCGCCGCCGGCCTTTGCGCAGAAATGGAGCCGCTATTTCCAGAACGTCTCGGTGCGGC
>JACDAG010000456.1 GCA_013695565.1 Bradyrhizobium sp. | reverse complement strand
GCTTCGCGGAGCCGGTCATCGGGCGCGCGTTGGCGCGACCCGTTGGCTCGCAATGACGTGGAGAAAGTCTAGGCCGGCGCGCGAAAGCTCATCAGCGTGCGGGTCTTGAAGTCGTAGAACTTGCCGGTCTCGGTCCAGTCGGGCGCGCACATCGGCACGATGAATTCCGCGACCTGTTCCGGCTTATCCAGCGTCTCCGGATCTTCGCCGGGAAATACCGTGGCGCGCATCCGCGTGCGGGTCGGCCCCGGGCTGAACAAATTGACGCGCAGCGTCGTGCTGGCGGTCTCCTGCGCCCAGGCGCGCGCCAGGGTTTCGAGGGCGGCTTTCGAGGCCGCATAGGGGCCGACATAGGCGGTGGCTTTGCTGGCGGCATCGGCGGTCACGAAGACTGCGCGGCCGGCGTCGGATTGCTTCAACAGCGGCTCCATGCAGCGGATCAACTGGAAGTTCGCGGTGACGTTGACCGCCATCACGTCGTTCCACGGCTTCAGTTCGATATGGCCGAGCGGCGAGGACGGACCGGCGACGCCGGCATTGCCGACGAGGATGTCGAGCTTGCCATGGCGCTCATGCAGCGCGGCGCCTAGCCGGGCGATGCCGTCGGAGTCGGTGAGGTTGAGCGGCACCAGCGTGGCGCTGCCGCCGTCTTTGCGGATCTCGTCGTCGAGTTCTTCCAGCCCGCCTTGCGTGCGCGCCACCGCCACGACATGCGCGCCGGCTTTGGCAAGCGCGCGCGCAGTGGCATAGCCGATACCGCGCGAGGCGCCGGTGACGAGAGCGATACGGGAGGCGAGGGGTTGGGGCATCAATTTAACTCTATCAACGTCGTCCCTGCGAACGCAGGGACCCATACGCCGTGAGGGTTATGACGTGCAAGGTGGTCGTGTCTATAGGCGTCCGACAAACGACGGCCGGTGGCTATGGGTCCCTGCTCCGGAGCGCAATTGCGCCCTAGGCAGGGACGACAGCTCAGCTCGCCTCCGCCAGCAGCGACAATTGCCGGGGCTGCGGTTCGACCTGGGTCTGGTCGGTGAGATGGGTCGGATAGACGCCGGTGAAGCAATGATCCGAGAATTTCGGATTGGCGGGATCGCGGCCGGGCTCGCCCATCGCGCGGTACATGCCGTCGATCGACAGGAACGCCAGTGAATCGGCGCCGATGATCTCGCGCATTTCTTCCAGCGAGTGGGTGGCGGCAAGAAGGCCGCCGCGGTCCGGCAGGTCGATACCGTAATAATCGGGGTAGAGGATCGGCGGCGAGGCGAGGCGGAAATGCACTTCGCGCGCGCCGGCGTCGCGCATCATGCGCACGATCTTCTTCGACGTCGTGCCGCGCACCAGTGAATCGTCGATCAGGATGATCCGCTTGCCTTCGATCGCGGCGCGGTTGGCCGAATGCTTCATGCGCACGCCAAGTTCGCGCACGCTCTGGGTCGGCTGAATGAAGGTGCGGCCGACATAGTGATTGCGGATGATACCGAGTTCGAACGGCACGCCGGAATGCTGGGCGTAACCGATCGCGGCGGGCACGCCGGAATCCGGCACCGGCACCACGACGTCGACCTCGACATGGCTCTCGCGCGCGAGCTGGGCGCCGAAGGCTTTTCGGACCTCATAGACCGAACGGCCGCCGACGATGGAATCCGGTCGCGAGAAATAGATGTATTCGAAGATGCAGGGCCGCGGCGGCTTGGGCGGGAACGGCTTGTGGCTGTGTGCGCCTTGCTCGTCGAACACGACGATTTCGCCGGGTTCGATATCGCGGACATACTTCGCGCCGATCATGTCGAGCGCACAGGTCTCCGAGGTCAGGATCGGGTGACCGTCGAGGTCGCCGAGCACCAGGGGGCGGATGCCGAGCGGATCGCGCGCACCGATCAGCTTCTTGTTGGTCAGCGACACCAGCGAATAGGCGCCCTCGATCGTGCGCAACGCCTCGATGAAGCGGTCGATGAAGCGGCTGCGCTTCGACTGCGCGACCAGATGCAGGATCACTTCGGTGTCGGTGGTCGACTGCATCATGGCGCCATGGAGAACCAGTTCGCGGCGCAGCGTCAGTCCGTTGGTGAGGTTGCCGTTGTGGCCGACCGCGAAACCGCCGGCATTGAGTTCGGCGAACAGCGGCTGCACATTGCGCAGGATGGTGGCGCCTGTGGTGGAGTAGCGGACGTGGCCAACGGCGGCGTTGCCGGGCAGGCGCTCAATCACTTCGCGGCGGGAGAAGGTGTCGCCGACGAGGCCGAGGCGGCGCTCACTGTGGAAGCGGCTGCCGTCGAAGGATACGATGCCGGCGGCTTCCTGGCCGCGGTGCTGCAGGGCGTGCAACCCGAGTGCGGTGATGGCGGCGGCCTCGGGGTGGCCGAAGATGCCGAACACGCCGCATTCCTCGCGTAGCGTGTCGCCGTTAGCGTCAAAATCCTGGAGATCGTCCTGCAAATCGATCGGACCGGAGTTTCGGTCAAGTTGCGCGGCGGGATCGGAAGGGTTTTGCATCGCGTCCATCGCCTCTCTTTTAGCCCAAAAGTTACTTGCTCGCGGGTTTCTCGATCAGCTTTTTAAGGCCGTCGCGGGCAGGTTTGGTGTAGCCATCGCTGGCCGGGGCTGCCGGCTCGGCGTCAGTTGAATCGTCGTCGGGTTTATTCTTCTTGAATCTCTTTAAGATGGTGTTCTCGGGGTCGTCCGGCAAGAGCGACATTAACCATTGGCCGGTTCCATCGAGCACGGTCCGGGACTTGGCCCCGGTGATCCAGTCCGGCCGCTGCTTGTCCGGGACCAGCCAGCTGAAGAACAGGAAGGCGACGACCACGATCAGCAGGCCGCGGGCGAGGCCAAACAGGAAGCCGAGGGTGCGATCCAGCGCGCCGATCCGGGAATCCAGGATCATGTCCGAAATCCGCACCGTAATGATCGACACCACGACCAGGGTGGTGATGAACGTGCCGGCCACCACCACCACGGCCGCAACCGTGTCGTTATTGAAATACGTTTTGGCGGTCGGCAGCAGCTTGGAGAAAGCATACAGCGTGACCAGCGCCGCCGCGCCCCAGGCAGCGATCGACAAAATCTCGCGCATGAAGCCGCGCACCATGGCGAGCAGCCCCGAAACCAGCATCACACCAAGCAGGACGAGATCGAGTATCGTTACAGGCATCGGCTGGTCAGGTCCGCTCGTAAATTCTCAAAGCAAGAAATCTCAAGGCTCGCGAATCGGCGTGTCGGTGCCGCTCTAGGTGACGGTCAGAAGGCGTATCCCGCAAGGCCGGATTTGTACCGTCCCGCTTGGCCTTTCGCGCGCGTTGTATAGCGGCGAGGGCCCCTTACGTCACGCCGCTTTAGCCATTCTCCCGACGGAATCGCGCCGGTGTGGCATTTTTCTCCACTGAACCTTCGCGATGGGCCTCCCGATTAGCCCCTTGATTGGCCTCTCTATTGGTCCTGGGCGTGCCTCGCGCGGCAATTTCGGCGACCAGACTGGTCAATCCGCCGACACTGTTCAGCACCAGGCCGGCATCACCCCCGGCGTCGCCGCGTGCCGATTCGGGCAGCACGGCGCGGCCAAATCCGAGTTTGGCCGCTTCCTTCAGCCGGGCCGAGGTCTGTGCCACCGGCCGGACCGCGCCGGACAGCGAAATCTCGCCGAAATAGACCGCATCGGTCGGTAACGGTGCATTGACCAGCGACGACACCAGGGCTGCGGCGGCCGCCATGTCGGCGGCGGGCTCCTGGATGCGAAGGCCGCCGGCCACGTTCAGATAGACGTCGTAGCCGGACAGTTTGACACCGCAATGGGCCTCCAGCACCGCCAGCACCATCGACAGCCGGCTCGGGTCCCAGCCCACCACGGCGCGGCGAGGGGTGCCGAGCGTGGTCGGCGCCACCAGCGCCTGCAATTCCACCAGCACCGGGCGGGTGCCCTCGATGCCGGCAAATACCGCTGTGCCCGGGCTGCCGAGATCGCGCTCCGACAGGAACAGTTCGGACGGGTTGGAGACCTCGCGCAGGCCAAGGCCCGTCATCTCGAACACGCCGATTTCATCGGTCGGGCCGAAGCGGTTTTTCGCCGCGCGCAGGATGCGGAACTGCTGCGAGCCTTCGCCCTCGAACGACAGCACCGCATCGACCATGTGCTCGACCACACGGGGGCCGGCAATCTGACCGTCTTTTGTGACATGCCCAACCAGAATGATCGTGGCCCCGGATTTCTTGGCAAACCGAATCAACGCCTGCGCCGAGGCGCGGACTTGCGTGACCGTCCCCGGCGCTGATTCCACGGTATCGGTCCACATGGTCTGGATCGAATCGATCACGATCAGCCGCGGCACCGCGCCTTCAGACAGCGTCGAAACGATATCTTCGACCGAGGTCTCGGCGGCGAGTTGCACCGGCGCATCGGCCAGGCCGAGCCGTTCGGCACGCAGGCGCACCTGCGCCACGGCTTCTTCGCCCGAGATGTAGACCGCGCGATGCCCGGCGCGCGCCATCATGCTGGTGGCCTGCGTCAGCAGCGTCGACTTGCCGATGCCGGGATCGCCGCCGACCAGCAGCACCGAGCCGCGGACAAAGCCGCCGCCGGTGACGCGATCAAGTTCCGCCATGCCGGAGGATATCCGGGGCGCTTCCTGGCTCTTGCCGGTCAGCGATTCCAGCGCAAAGGTCCGGCCTCGGCGTTTGCTGCGGATCGAGACCGGCATCGAGGTCGCGCCGGTCGTGTCCTCCTCCGCCAGCGTGTTCCACTCGCCGCAGGACTCGCACTTGCCCTGCCAGCGATTAAACGCCGCGCCGCAGTTCTGGCAGACAAAGGAAAGCGTGGATTTGGCCATGAAGTCCCGGTGGGCGGCGCGTGTTCTTATTTTGTTCTATCGTGGATACTGCTGACTGTCAAAGGCCGCGGCTTGAAAGCGGAATCAAAACAGATCGGCAATCGCAGACGCCGTCTTGATGCCGGTGCCGGAAATCAGCATCACCGTGCTTTCGCGCTCCCCGATGACGCCGCGCGCGGTGAGTTTGGCGAACGCCGCCGCGACACTGGCCGAAGTCGGCTCCACGAACAGGCCCATTCGCGCCAGCCGTTTCAAGGCGGTGACGATCTCGTCCTCGGTCACCGCCACCGATTGCCCGCCAGTGTCTTTCAAGGCGTGGATCATTTCCTTGAGCCGCAGCGGATGCGCGATCGCGGTGCCTTCCGCGATCGTCTTGTGGACGGCGCGTGCAACCGGCGTGTCGACACCGGCCTGAAAGCTCGCATCCAATGGCGAACAGTTGAGGGGCTGGGCGGCAAACAGTTTTGGAAGTTTTGTTATTTGGCCGGCGGCGAGCAATTCGGAGAAGCCGATGTGGCAGCCGAGCAGATTGCTGCCGGCACCGACGGGAATGATGATGTTGTCGGGTGCAGCGAAACCGAAATCCTCCCACAGCTCGTAGGCGATCGATTTGGTCCCCTGCAGGAAGAACGGCTGCCAGTTGTGGCTCGAATAGAAGATCTGGCTGGACTGTCGGATCGCCTCGCGCTCGGACTCCTCACGCGGACCTTCGACAAGCTGCACCTCGGCGCCATAGGCGCGCACCTGCGCGACCTTGGCCGGAGACGTGTAGGCCGGCGCCAGGATTTTCACCCGCATGCCGCCGGCCGCGCCATAGGCCGCCACCGACGCACCGCTATTGCCCGAACTGTCTTCCAGCACCGCATCGATGCCGAGCTGCCGCACATAGGACAGCATCACCGTGGTGCCGCGATCCTTGAAGCTGCAGGTCGGGTTGAACC